>CALDEN010000192.1 GCA_937942405.1 uncultured Saprospiraceae bacterium | reverse complement strand
ATATAAAAGACTTTCTGATAAATTTTAAAGTCTAAATAGATAAATACATAAATATGCGTTGGTTTTTAGTTCTGTTCTCGATTACGTTTACCTTCAGTCTTTTATCTCAATCATCCTCCATATCTCTCGGAAATGATGCTTATCACATCCATGATCGACTAGAAATAAAAACTGGATCTTCTGATATTTTCTCCTCTATTAAAGGCTTTAGTCGTAAAGACATCGTCGCATACTGCGAAAAACTGCTAACCTCAGAAGCTAATCTCAGTAAGCAAGATCTCTTAGATATTAAATATCTCTTAGATGATAGTAATGAATATCAAAGTGGGAATATGTCATCCGGATCTGACGATTCTGAAGATTACACCAAAAAATTTGTAGACAGTCTTTTTTACACGATAGAAGAGACAAAAGGTGAAGAAACGAATCAGAAATCTATCCTAGTCTCACAAAGAAAACCGGTACTAAAATATTTTTTTAAAACACCAGCCAACTTTTTCGAAATAAACAATGAGTACCTAAAACTCCGTCTTAATCCTGTTGTAAATATAAAATTCGGAAAAGATCTCGATGACAATGACAAGATCATCTATCAAAACACACGAGGTATAGAAATCAGAGGGCTTATAGACGATAAGGTTTACTTCTATACAAATCTCCATGAAAACCAAGGTCAGTTTAATGACTTTATAAACGAACGTATAGATTCCTCTTATGCCATCCCCGGTTTTGGTAATTATAAAACTTTTACCAGCTCAGTAAGCGATAAATTCAACGGAAAAGATTTCCCCAACTCTCAAGCATATGTCGGAGTAAACGTTTCTAAACACATCGGCATAGAACTCGGACATGGGAGACATTTTCTAGGTAACGGATATAATTCCTTACTCCTTTCCGATTATGCCAATAATTATTTCTATTTAAAGTTTTCTACCAAAGTGTGGAAGCTGCATTACCAGAATATCTTTGCAGAGCTCGCACCGATAAGTACAAAACTAAATTCAGGAGATAACTTATTGCCTAAAAAATATATGGCTACTCATTATCTGAGCTTTAAACCGAGAGAAAACATAGAAATCGGACTCTTTGAGACAATCATGTTTGCTAGAGAAAATCACTTTGAATTTCAATATCTAAATCCTGTAATTCTGTATAGAACAGTAGAGTTCTTCCTGGATAGTCCAGATAACGTTCTTATCGGTTTAAATGGTAAATGGAATATGTTTAAGAAATTTTCATTGTATGGCCAGCTTATACTAGATGAGTTCCTACTGAGTGAACTTAAAGAGCGTACAGGATGGTGGGCAAACAAATATGGAATCCAATTAGGACTTAAATACATCGATGTACTGGGAATAGACCATCTGGATCTACAAGCAGAATACAATGTGGTAAGACCATATACCTATGGTCAACGTCGTGAACTAGAAGGATTTCCTGATTATTCAGTATCTAATTATTCACATTTTAATCAGCCCCTTGCTCATCCATTAGGAGCTAACTTTAGAGAAGCTGTCTTTTTATTGAAATATAAACCCATTAATGCTCTAAGTATCAATGGAAGGTTTATTTATGCCGCTTATGGAGATAGTGTAGACGGAGTACATTGGGGTAATAATATCTTAAGACCTAATAATCAAAGACCCGAAAATATGGATAGAGGAAATGAGATCGGACAAGGAGTATCCACAACTGTCACACAGCTAGGATTAGATGTTTCTTATTCTTTTTTCCATAATTATAGTCTAGATCTACATCTACTACTACGTAACAAAGACAGTGAACTAGATGATTTTGATTTAAAAACCTCCTATTTTGGAGGTGGTATACGTGCCAATATTAGTAATCTTAAAATCGACTACTAAATCATACAATGACAGAGCATCCTAATAATAACGACGTAATAAGCCTAAAAGACCTTATTAAAACTATTCAAAAATACTGGAAAGAAATCTGGAACAATAAGTTGCTGATTATCTTTTCCGTTCTGTTTTTTTCGTTGCTCTTGACAGTAAAAGCTTTCAGAGCTAAACCTATGTATAAAGCCAATCTCACCTTTATGCTCAATGACGATGAGGGTGGTGGAGGTTTTAGTGGTTTGGGAGCCATATTGGGCTCTTTTGGATTAGCCGGCCCAGGGGGTGAAGGTCAAAATTTAGATAAAATCCTACAGCTCTCCAAAGCCAGAAAAATATCGCAAAATGCCTTTTTTGAAAAGGTAGAAATCGGAAATAATACAGATTATCTAGCTAACCACTTAATCACCTATCATGATACTTTGGGTATGTGGTTTGAAAAGCCCTTTTATAAATTTTGGGGAAAAGAATCACAATTAAAAGAGTTTAAATTTACTCAAGATTCTGTGCAAGCTTTTAATAAAAATGAAAATCTATGTCTTAAAGTAATACACTCAATAGTTACGGGGAATGAAAAAATGAATGGAATTACTGTAGCAGAGTATAACGAAGATTCTGGCATTATGACTATATCGACTAATAGTATGCATCCAGATATTTCATATGAACTTACTCAGCAAACCTTTAAAGCTCTACAAGAATACTATGTAAAAAACAGTATCGAAAAGCAAAAGGTCACATATGATTTGGTGAAATTTAAAACAGATTCTATACAAGGAGCATTAAGAGAAAATGAATATGCCTTGGCTAGTTTAAAGGATACCAAAAAAGGAATGTTTCAGACAAGAGACCGACTTCCCGAAATGAGATTAGAAGGAAAAATAAAAATAGGCTATGCTGCTTTGGTTAAAGCCTTAGAAAACTTAGAGATTGCTGATTTTTCATTAAAAAATAAAACGCCTTTTATACAAGTTATCGACGAACCCCTAAAACCTATATTTCCTGTTAAGCAATCTGTATTTCAGGCAATCATTTTTGGAGGTATTTTAGGCGGTATGTTGTCTGTAGCCTTTATTCTTTTACGATTGATCTATAGGCAGACTATGCGATAACATTTTTAAAAAAAATATTTGTCGATTACCATTTAAAATACTGTGACTATTATCAAGTTTATAGTCTATAGATTGAGTAATTTTGTTACTCAATATGATTTTGGACTTTTTTTAGATGATAGAAGCATTAATTTCCTCAAAAACTAGAATAAAAATGCTGTTAAAGTTCTTTTTGAACGCTAACAGTAGTGGTTATTTGCGAGGTCTCGAACAAGAGTTCGGCGAGTCATCTAATTCTATACGCTTAGAACTTAATCGTTTTGAAAAAGCAGGAATGCTCGTTTCCTATTCCAAAGGAAATAAGAAGTTTTTCCAAGCAAACAGAAAACATCCCTTATTTAACGAAATACATAATATCGTCTTAAAACACATCGGTTTTGACACGATTATTAATAATGTTATTGAAAAACTAGGGGACGTTAAACAAGTGTATATCTCAGGGGACTTTGCATTAGGTAAAGACAGTCAAATTATAGATCTAATCCTAGTAGGAGATATAAATCAGCAATATCTGATACAGCTAGTCCAAAAAGCAGAAAAACTAATTACTCGAAAGATCCGGTTCATCATATTCCAAAATTATAAAGAAGTAGATCTGAAACAATTGGATACAAATCCATTATTGGTCTGGGAGGATGAGAACTAGTATAAAAGAACATATTAACGATTTAGATCCTTTTGAAAAAAAGTGGTTTGCCGTTTATACAAAGTATAAATGTGAAAAATATGTCGTAGATCATCTCGTCAAAAAGGGAGTGGAAGCATATTTACCACTTTTAAAAGTAACCAAGCAATACACTCGAAAAATTAAAACCTATCATACGCCTCTTATCAATTGCTATGCATTTGTCAAGATTACAAGGGACGAATATGTTAAGGTCCTAGAGACGGAATATGTTTTTAAACTTTTAAAACAAAGAAATGATCTGCTCTCGATCCCTGAAGAAGAAATTATACTTCTAAAAAAGATCGTAGGCGAATATGCAGAAGACGTATCCATATATGATGGCGACTTATTGCCGGGGCAAGAAGTAGAGGTCATATCAGGTAGTTTGACGGGCTTAAAAGGCCAGTTAATATCAAAGAAAAATAAAAGTGAATTTTTAGTAGAACTCGATCATATCGGGGTCAAACTAAAAATATCTATAAATTCAGGTTTATTAAGGCCTGTAAATCAACCAGTTAGAGCGTAAGTTCTACTGTTAAATACTTTATTTAGGGCTTAAGTTGTTGCGACTTATCATCGGCGAAGCCATGTCATTAATATTAAAATATGCCTAAAGTACTTATTACGGGAGCAGCCGGATTTTTAGGATCTCACCTTTGTGACAAGTTCATAAAAGAAGGTTTTGAAGTTATCGGAATGGATAATTTAATTACCGGAAGTCTAAAAAACATAGAGCATCTTTTTGCTTTAGCTCAGTTTTCGTTTTATAATCATGATGTGAGCAAATTCGTTCATGTGCCAGGTGATTTGGATTTTATCCTTCATTTCGCATCGCCAGCATCGCCTATAGATTATCTAAAAATGCCTATTCAAACTTTAAAAGTAGGATCTTTAGGTACGCATAACCTTTTAGGTTTGGCTAAAGCCAAAAAAGCAAGAATGCTTATCGCCTCAACATCTGAGGTTTACGGCGATCCTCTGGTTAACCCACAACCAGAAGAATACTGGGGCAATGTAAATCCGATAGGTCCTCGTGGAGTATACGATGAAGCCAAAAGATTCCAAGAAGCAATAACGATGGCTTATCATACCTATCATGGTCTAGAAACGAGAATCGTTCGAATATTCAATACTTACGGCCCTAGAATGAGAGCAGATGATGGTCGAGCACTTCCTGCATTCTTTTCTCAAGCCATAGAAAATAAAGACTTAACTGTTTTTGGAGACGGTAGTCAGACAAGATCATTTTGCTATGTAAGCGACTTGGTAGATGGTATTTTTAAATTACTTCATTCAGACTATACACACCCTGTAAACATTGGAAATCCTGATGAGATCAGTATACTCCAAGCGGCAAAAGAAGTTTTAGAGATTGTAGAAAATACGACATCGACGATCGGCTTTCATGGGCTTCCAAAAGATGACCCTAAGGTAAGACGGCCAGATATTACCAAAGCCAAAGATATTTTGGGCTGGAGTCCAAAAATTTCAAGAAAAGAAGGATTTGAGATCACATATAATTACTTCAAAAACACATTGAAATAATGAAAATTGCTGTAGTAGGAACGGGTTACGTCGGTTTAGTATCAGGTACATGTTTTGCTGAAACGGGAAATAATGTTACTTGCATCGATATAGACCAATCTAAAGTTGAAAAAATGCAAAA
>CALDEN010000191.1 GCA_937942405.1 uncultured Saprospiraceae bacterium | reverse complement strand
GCATTTGCAGATGTTCCTGAATCTGAGCGTTATACTCAAATGACAGGTTCACTCGCTTTTTCTGCCTATATCAGATCGATCATATCAGACAAGGCTCCGTTTCAAAACTATCTAAGAGGAATAAAGTCTGCATTGACCTATGAAGAGAAAAAAGGAGCTATTCTGTTTTTCGGTAAGGCTCTATGTACCAACTGTCATTACAAGCAAAATCTAGGTTCACTAGAGTTCCATGCACTGGGAGTATATGATATGGACCAGCGACAATCTGGCTCTTTCGATGCTCATCCTGACGACAAACGGAATAAAGGAAGAGGAGGATTTACGCTCAACCCAGAAGATGATTACAAATTTAAAGTTCCAGGCATCTATAATGTAGACGAGACTCCACATATGTTTCATGGATCTAGTGTAAAGAATCTAGATGAGCTTATAGACTATAAAGATCGTGCTCAGAAAGAAAATGATCGAGTACCTGATTCTCAGATGTCTGAAAAATTTGAACAACTAAATTTAACGGACGAAGAGAAATCTGATCTCATCGAATTTATACGCAACGGTCTAAGAGATCCTGATCTGATAAGATATAAGCCGACATCTCTGCCTTCAGGAAATTGCTTCCCCAATGCGGACGAAGTATCTGTTTTTCAGTTAGGATGTAACTAGAGTAAGCGTTTCGGGTATCGGACCCTAGTATTGGACTTTTATACGAGGTATTAATGACCAGCTGGTAGGTTCTACTTCAGATCTGATCTTTCTAAGAATGGATTCAAAGTTATCAGGACTGCAATCGATTTCTATACCTACCCTAGTCATGCCCTGATCATTTACTGCTTTATAGGTATCATAACCCATTCTCTTTAAACGAGATATCATGTTTAGGGCATTGCGGCTTTTGCCAAAAGATCCAACGATGATCGTACATCCATCAGCGAACACACTTTCAGGTATATTATCTAAATCACTTAGGTCATATTCTATTAAATTAGCAGCATCTGTAGCATTAGAATTTCCACCATTGGTCAATGAGTCATCTGTCCCTTGACCATTTCCTTGTCCCTCTATCGAATCTGAGTTCCCATTTTCTATATCATCTGCAGTTCCTAACTGATTATTTAACCAACTCGTACATTTTTTGAAGCCTAATGTCAATAATAGACCCAGTAGCAACAATAACAATATCGGCCATAAAAATCTACGTAAAAAAGATTCCTCTTCTACTGGTGGGCTTTTATATACTGGTTTTGGATTAGTTTGTACAGTAGTAATCGTTCTTACTGAATTAGGACGAGTAGCATCTACAGTAGATTTTATTCCCGCGACAGGAACAGATTCTTCCGTTTTAATGATGGTTGTCGTGGCCGCTGCAGCGGCGGCAGTAGCACCTAGAGCTGCAGGCTTAACGGTAGATGCTTTGTCAGTAAAGGAAGAGACAGCTACTTTCTGAAGTGTATAAATCGGCAATATTTCTTTTCCTACATTTATACTATTTCTCTCTTCAGTAAATGTAAAAGCTCCTTTATCCGAATTACTAAAAGAACCGATGTTAGGTATTCGTACAGAATTAAAATTGACCAATTTATTGATCAATATTTGTGAAAACTTCTTGACCACATTTGTGGCGGTAGCCTGAGTGACTTTGTAACGTCTTTTTATAATATTGGCTAGATCTAAGCCATCAGACTCTTCTTCTGTAAATACGATATTGCGATGTGGAGGAAAAATCTGGTCATTTTTTATCTCAGCACTACTATTCTGAACATATAACGAGCCTATACCTGGCAGGCTTACTTTACTGCCATTATGCAGTAAATCTATTATACATTCGGATACATCCACTTTCATCGTAGTGTAAAGATAATAATCGTACGTAGTTCAACTAATTTGAGAATGCAAAGAAATAGCTTGGATGATGTATTTTTATACAATGTCGCTGAACAAAAACATCAAATGGATCGCATATACAGTTATAGCCTATATGCTCATAGCCCTTATATGGTGGTCAGTATTGCTTTACAGCAAAAATGAAGAGCTCTATCAAGTGAAGAGTCAACTAAGCGAGATAGCGGCAGATAGAGGCTCACAGAACATGGACGCCGTGACTAAAAAGTATAATCGACAGAAAGGAATGATTATCGGTGAGGGCTTGGTGTTCGGAATTATGCTGGTTATCGGGATATTACTCATCATCCGATCATACAACAGAGAACTCTATGTGGCCCAAAAAGAAAATAATTTCTTACTTTCTATTACACATGAACTTAAATCCCCAATCGCCTCAATACAACTTATCTTAGATACATTTAAAAAAAGAGAGCTCAAAAAAGAAATCTTCGACGAACTCAATGAAAATGCCCTAGAAGAGACGACTCGACTGAATGCTCTAGTAGGTAACTTGTTATATGCCAACAAATTAAATTACGGCCAAGAATATCACTTCGAGACGTATAATCTTAGCGAATTAGTCTCTAAGATGTCGGCACACTTTAGCAAAGCTCATCTTGAAGTCCAATTGACAACACAGATTGAGGATAATATTTATACCCAAATAGATACCGATGCTTTTAAAATCGTCCTCAATAATCTTTTTGAAAACGCATTAAAGTATTCCGCTGACGAAAAACTGATAACGATCACTTTATCTCAAGATCAAAAGATCAATCTCAAGGTTGCCGACCAAGGAATCGGAATCTCCAAGGAAGAAAAGAAGAAGGTGTTTTCTAAGTTTTACCGAGTCGGCAATGAAGATACTAGAGATACAAAAGGTACGGGACTGGGCCTTTATATATGTAACGAAATCATCAAAGGTCATCAAGGACACATCGAGCTCCTAGATAATAAGCCAAAAGGAACTATTTTTAAAATTATACTACCTAGCTATGTCGGATAACAATTACAGAATACTCTTAGTCGAGGACGAGGAAAAGATCAACAAAGTAGTCAAACTCAATCTCGAAATGGAGGGTTATGAAGTCGTCAGTGCTGCCACTGGTGATTACGGACTTAAATGTGCTCAGGGCCAGCGATTCGATCTGTTATTACTGGACATTATGCTTCCAAAAATAAGTGGAATTCAGATCTGTGAAAGTGTCCGATTAAAAAACAAAGAGATCCCCATCATATTTATCTCCGCAAAAGACAGCCCTGCGGATCGTATCAAAGGATTAAAAGTGGGAGCTGATGATTATCTAGTTAAACCATTCAGCTTAGAAGAACTCTTACTCAGAGTCAACAATCACATCAAACGATCTAAACCAGAAGAACAAGAATCGGTACATTCTTACACTTTTAGCGGAAATTCGGTAGACTTCAAATCCTTTAAAGCCGTAGGAAAAAAAGGAGAAATAAGCCTCACTCAGAAGGAAGCCCTGCTATTGCGACTCTTAATAGACAAGAGTAATGAAGTGCTTTCTAGAAAGCAGATACTTCAGGCCGTATGGGGATATGATGTATTTCCTGCAACGAGAACGATCGATAACTTTATCTTATCCTTCCGCAAGAACTTCGAACCAGATCCTAAAAATCCGATTCACTTTTTATCTATACGAGGAGTGGGTTACAAATTTGTGCCTCCGTCAGAATGATCTAGCCTTTTTAATACTTCCACAGCAGAGGTAACTGTTGCAAACATCGGAGCTATAAATAGTCCTAGAACGGGGATCAGTAAAATCAATAGAAAAATAGATCCATTGGCTAGAGCCAATCCTTTATGCCTTTTGACAAAGTGGATAGATTCCTTGATGCTTAAATGCCGCTCCATGGTAAAATCCATATTCCCGAACCCCGCATAATAAGCCTGTACTAAAAATATAAGTGGTGCAGTGAAGAGAGCAAACAGCGGAAAAAGCGAAACGACAAGAAGTAAGCCAATCAAACTAAATTCTCGAATAATATTCCGCAGTGAAATCCTCAATCCTCTGATAATAGATCCTCCAATATCCAAGATGGATTGCTCATTTGTAACACCCGATTGTGCCTTTTCTATTTTTTCGGAAACGATCGACATAATAGGTGATAAGACAATCAGAAGTAGGTATTTCAAGACTAAAAAGCCTCCTCCGATAATCATCGCTCCTCCTAAAAACTCCAATATCTTAGATACAATGGCACTTCCTCTTTCCCACTTATAAAATTGGCTGATCCAAGCTCCTATGTCGTCATAAAAGAAGTATCCTGCACCGAGAATCATCGTCCCTAGAAGCAAACCCATAAATCCAGCAAGGATCAGGTATGGAACCAATTGATATTGTTTTATTAAAGAAACGACACGTGTATATGAAAATATACCGTCCTTAATATCTTTAATAATTGACATGATGTTCTTAGTAAATAAGAAGATTACAAAGCCTTATGACTTTGGTTTACGTCTCGTTTTAAATAGCTCAACGATTTCTTTGTCTTTCATAAAACCGAGATCTACAAACGTAGTCTTGACAAATTTCTTGAGATCTTGATAATCTCTTCCTCTTTTGTCTGTATACTTCTTTTTAAATCGCTTGACATATTTCAGACTCATCAATTTTACATCTTGATTAAACTCCTGATTAGAGAAGATGTCCATGTATGTCGTAAAGGTCTTATTGATCTCAAAATACTCTTGATACTCTCCTACTCCTAGATTTACCATAAATAGCTCAAAGTAGGTCTTGATCTGGTTTCTTATACATTCATTGTACACAGATAGCCCTTCATGATTATCGTAGAAACTACGTACCGCTTCTATTGCATCTTCATGTATGTAACCTTTACTATGGATCACATCCATCATATTAAAGTATGCCGATAATTCATCATCCTGCTCTCTAGAGACGTTGGTCCCCATTCTTTTATCCATTTCGGCATTAAAACCATTTCCTTCTTCGAGTAGCGTATTATATACTTTGAAAAATCGAGCATCAAACGAATCTTCCTTTCGTAAATCATCCAATGTTTCCTTGATTCCAGCTTGTCCTTCTGCATCTAAATCGTAATAGAACCCAGAGACCATTAATAATTCCAAAAACTCATCTGCTGTTCTGAAATCTTTATTGGTGATTAGATCTTTAATCGGTTGCACAAGATTAGTATTATCGAACTCCTTGGTTGCTCTATAAATCATGAAACTCTTCATAGAAGGAGCTTGTAATTTTAGATCGGTGGTATCCGTTGCAAAATACGTAGTCTGGTAATTAAGACTTTCAAACTGCTTTCTAAACTTTACTAAACCTGTCAATCTATTCTTATCATCTCTGTACTTAGGCAATCTCTGAGAATCTAAAAAAGCAACTATTTTCTTATTTGTAAATAAGCCCTTCAAGTTAGAGATCCAGATATCACTACTCAAGGCAAAACCTACTTGTACGGTCTGACCTATTCTATTTTTTAATTGATCGAAATTTAAAGAATTACATATCGTCACGATTACGTCTCTGAAGTGATCTTGAGGACGGATGTACTTCACTCTATCGTTTATCTCTCCTCTCAAAACAGAATAGCCTAATATCCTAGGTAGATATAATCCTTCAAAACCTTCGTTAAATAACTTGCGTTCAAAATCCACTAATTGTAATGGGTTTTCTCCTGCTACCTGCTCATGTAATTCATTGATCTTGGGTTCGAAATAATCTTTTAAGGCTACAAAATCGTCCTCTTCTTCCGTATCGAGGTACGTCGCTAGAAGATCTGAATTTTGTATACCACTCTTTATGGATTCGAGAGAGGTTAGATATTTTTGATCAATTGTATTCATGAGTAAATGATTTTAAGTTAAGCTATGTGCATTATATATGGAAACCCGATAAGATTTTTAAGCCTTATCAGGTTTCTAATTAAATTTCCGTTGTTGCAACTAAGTCTTACAACATGACTATGTTTTTAGATTCTCTCTTTCGAGAAACCTATCTTTTAAATCTATGATTATGCGTCTGCTGCTGGTGCATCTGCTTCAGGAGCCGCTGGAGCTTCCGCTTCTGCCACAACTTCTGCCGCTGCCTCTACTACAGGAGCTGCTGCTTCAACTGCTTCTGGAGCTGCCTCTGCTTCAGCTACTGGAGCTGCATCTTCTGCTGCTGGTGCATCTTCTGCATCTGCTCTAAAAGCTGCTGCGTCTTCTGCTGCCGCTGCTTTCATTTTAGCAGGTTTTGCTGCACCTGAGACCATTTTCAAGAAGTCTTCTTTTTCTTTTCTCGTCTCTTCAAATCTTGCAGCTACTTTTGCTTCTTTGGCATCGATCCATTCTTGTAACTTTTGATCAGCTACTTCCTGAGTCATTGCTCCTTTAGCCACACCTCTCTGCAGGTGTTTCTTATAAAGTACTCCTTTAAATCTGAGGATTGCATTTACAGTGTCTGTAGGTTGTGCTCCTTTCATCAACCAATCATAGGCCTTATCTCGATCTATATCGATCGTTGCAGGTTTAGTCATCGGATTATACGATCCAATACTGTCTATGAATTTTCCGTCTCTAGGGGCTCTTACATCGGCGACTACGATGTGATAAAATGGTCTTTTTCTACGACCTCTTCTTGCCAATCTTATTCTTGCAGGCATAAGCTTTTAAATTTACTTGGGTTAAACCATACTCCCCTATCTTGAAAAGCAAGTAAGGAGATTTTTAGCGTTGCAAAAGTACAACTATTTAATTAAATATCGGCTCTATTTAAAAATTAAGCCTCAGACCTAAACTCGGGATTATCGGTAACTGATCTACTCGCTCATATTCTACTCTATCAAAATAGAAGATATTTTCACGATTATAGACATTCGTCACACTTCCTACTGCTTCTAAATTGACAAATTCGCTAAACGTAAACTTCTTAGTTACAGAAATGTCAAATCTATGATAATACGGTAATCTACCTCCATTACGCTCTGTAGAATAGATAATACCCACTTCATCTGGGTTATCTTGTATATAGTCTGTCCCTACTCCTTCTTGGAAAGGGTTACTGTAGTAGAATCCTTGTGTTTTAGTAAACGGAAAGCCTGATCCCATATTCCATCGTGCACTTAGCTGGAAATCACCATCCGCATCTACATTATATGTCGTCAAGAAGTTCACATTGTGCCTTCGATCAAATACGGTTGGATATTCCTGCAATCCATCAAATCTGTTTACGTATCCATGTGAGTAGGTTGCCCATACATACAACTTAGACGTTTGATAATTTACAGAAAAATCTACTCCATATGCTTCTCCGGTCTCGGTAGAGTAATCTGGATCTATCGCCCTAAGTTTATTTCTATTGACGATGATCAACTGGCTGAAGTCTTTAAAATACCCTTCTATGTTTATCTGTAGATTACTGTTGATATCGTACTCAAAACCAGCAACTACGTGAGCTGATTTCTGTATTTTATCATCTAAAAAGCCTCCATTAAGATCTGCTACTTGAGATTCTGGACCTGATAGAAATCCAGAAAATAGATTGACCACATCTCTTTCATTAGAAGTACTCAGTATGTTCTGACTGTATAGACCTGCTGCCGCTTTTATCCTCAAAGCATCCGTCACGTTATACTTAAGTCCTATCCTCGGCTCTGGCGAAAACGAAGACTGAGATGCATAATACTGTGCTCTAATACCTGGCTCTAAAATCAGTTTCTCACCAAATACTTTCCTGAATTTAAAGAACCCTGCAAACTCTGTCGTATTCTGAAATTCATCGATTTTATGATCAAATGGATTGGTAAATTCAAAATCAGTACGAATACTTTTAATCTCAAATCCATAGTTAAACTCACTATCCTTACCAAATGAGGTGAAATCTAAACCTGCCGTCAATTCTCGAATCTTAGATGTCCTGAGATCATCATTATCCTCATTTAAATTAAGGTCATAACTCGAAAATCCGATCAAACCGCCCAGTATCATTCCACTACTCGTAGGTACTAAAGTAAAATTCGCTCCACCTCCTTTGGTCGTCCAATCGATGTCTGCAATAGCTGGATTATTATATGAATCAGCAAAATTAAATCCGAAGAAATGGAATTTACTCCCATTACTCGTAATGGCACTAAGCTTTCCATAAACATCTAAAAAATTAAAAGGTAAGCCTAGTGAATCGGGATCACTCGCATAGCCATACAATGATTTCGAGGTTTCATCGATAATACTTTTTTTGGCTGTAAGTATGAACGAGGTACTTCCCTTTCCTGGCTCGAACTTCTTGATAGGTCCTTCGACCAAACCTTTGACCATAAATGGACTCGCTGACAACTGCCCTCCGAGATGCGTACGATCTCC
>CALDEN010000190.1 GCA_937942405.1 uncultured Saprospiraceae bacterium | reverse complement strand
GAAAATGTGTTAAGTGATCTAAGTCTCGATATTTATCCCAATCCTTTCAATGATGAACTCTTTGTACAACTGGGTGATGAGGCATTGCATAATGTAAAGATCGAAATGTTTGAGATCGATGGCAGACTGATAAAAGAAATGAAATTAGAACGTAGTCGAGCCAATCAATTGATCTCTATAAGCAATGTAGCCCTTGCGTCTGGGGTTAAGATCATTAAGGTTCGATCAGATGAGGGAATATATACCGAGAAATTGATTTCTTTGTAGATGTAAATTCTGTAAAAGCAATTAATGAGGTATTTTATAAGAGTACAGTATGTGGGCACTCGTTTTCATGGATGGCAGGTTCAGACAGAGACCTTTACTGTCCAGGGGGAGATAGAGCGAGTACTTGCTTTATATTTTAAAGAAGCGATACCGATTACGGGCTGTGGTAGAACCGATGCTGGCGTCCATGCGACGGATTACATTGCTCATCTAGACCTCAATACAGAGCCTTCAGCAGACTTTCTATTTGTGATCAACAAGATGCTCGATCAGGATGTAGCGATCCGTGATATATACCAGGTACATGCTGATGCTCATGCTCGATTTGATGCCATGGAGCGATCATATACCTATCAGCTATCCTTTGGGAAGAACCCCTTTCTCTATGAGCTGGTGTATAGATATCCATATACAGTTCGACCGGATATGACTTCGCTCAATGAGGCTGCGAGTATCATTCTTAAAGGACACGATTTTACGGCTTTCGCCAAATTAGGGACCGATGTCAAAACAAATCTCTGTACAATAAAGGAATGCTATTGGAAAGAGACCGATGCCGGATTATCTTTTCATATTACTGCGAATCGATTTCTACGAGGTATGGTACGATTGATCGTAGGGTCCAATATAAACTATGCTCTGGGCAAATTAACGAGTGATGACTTAATAGCCGCTACTCAAGATTTAAAACCGCTACCATTAATATGGAGTGTCCCCGGAGAGGGTCTAGCTCTCAGTAAGATTAGTTATCCGTATATACTTTCGTAATCTTTTTTGGCTTTAAGCCAATTCTGGATACAAAGGATAATCGGCCATAAATGTATTGACAGAAGCTTTTACTTTGGCAATAGCCGCATCATCTTCTATGTTATTTACGATATGATCGACCCATTCAAATACTTGCTCAAAAGCTGCCTTTCCAAATCCCCTAGAGGTCATCGCTGACGTTCCGATACGGATTCCAGATGTGACAAACGGACTGCGATCATCGAATGGCACCATGTTTTTATTGATCGTTATATCTGCTCTTACGAGTGCATTCTCGACCTGCTTACCTGTGATATCTCCTTTAGATCGTAAATCGATTAGCATCAAGTGATTGTCTGTACCTCCAGAGATTATTTTATATCCATTGGAGCTAAAAGCTTGAGCGAGAACCTGTGCATTACTGATTACTTCTTGTCCGTAAGTCTTGAATGAATCATCTAATGCCTCTCCAAATGCGATCGCCTTGGCAGCGATTACATGCTCGAGTGGTCCACCTTGCATACCTGGAAAAACTCCACTATTGAGTATAGAAGACATCTTAATAACAGTTCCTTTTTTGGTCGTACGTCCCCATGGGTTATCGAAGTCTTTACCCATCATGATGATCCCTCCTCTAGGTCCTCTTAATGTTTTATGAGTCGTCGATGTTACGATGTGGCAGTGTGGTACCGGATCGTTGAGTAATCCTTTAGCGATCATTCCCGCAGGATGAGCGATGTCAGCGAGTAGGAGAGCATCGACTTTATCTGCGATACTTCTAAATCGTGCATAATCCCAATCTCTCGAGTAAGCAGATGCACCACAGATAATCAGTTTTGGTTTATGCTCTAAGGCCTTGGCTTCTACTTTGTCCATGTCGATAAGTCCAGAATCTGGTTCGACGCCATAGAAGTGAGGTTTATATACTTTTCCTGAAAAATTGACAGGAGATCCATGTGATAAGTGACCACCATGAGATAAATCAAATCCGAGTACAGCATCACCAGCATTAAGTACTGCTAGGAATACGGCAGCATTTGCTTGTGCTCCAGAGTGAGGTTGTACATTGGCGTATTCTGCACCGAATAGTTCTTTTAGACGATCTATAGCGAGTTGCTCGATCTGATCTACGACCTCACAACCTCCATAATATCTTTTGCCAGGATATCCTTCAGCGTATTTATTAGTTAGACAAGTACCCATGCTAGTCATGACATCATAACTGGTAAAATTCTCAGAAGCGATTAATTCTACGCCTTCTCGTTGTCTATGTAATTCTTGATTTATTAGCTTATGTATGGTCTGATCCATGTGGTATCTGTCTTTTAAATAATGACAGCAAAAATAGTAAGCTTTATTACAGTAGTCTCACGTATGGGCAAAAAAAAACCCCGATGTTTTACCATCGGGGCCTATATAATCAGTTAGATATTAATTATCTCTGAATTCCTAAAGCTCTTAAAGTTTCATAATCCACTTGTCCAACAGGTAAACCGTTGTCTTTCTGGAATTTAACTAAAGCTGCTTTAGTTCGTGGTCCTAGGTTGTTATCAACAGCACCTACGTCATATCCTTTCTCGATTAATGCTCTCTGAATTTGAGCGTTTAATTGAGGAGTCAAGTCTTTACCACAAACAACTTCTCTCCACTCTGTAAATCCACCAGCTTTAACCAACTGTCTCTTAGAAACAGTTCTGTATTCAGCAGGTATCTCAGTAGTAGTAGTTGTAGGAGCAGAAGTTTTAGTATAAGATCTAGTCTCATACTTAGCTTCGTTAGCTACACTTTCAGTTGTTGCAGGAGCAGCTAATTTTCTCATAGATCTAGTCGTGTACTGAGCATCTCCAGAAGAAACATTAGCAGTTGCATCATTAGCTAATTTTTGGTAGCTAATAGTTGTGTATTTAGCTTCACCGTTTACAGCTTCAGTAGTTGCATCGTTAGCAAGTTTCTGGTAAGAAACAGTACCGTAAGAAGCGTCACCTGAAGTAACGTTAGCACTTGCATCATTTACTAGTTTCTGGTAAGAGATCGTAGTATAAGTGATATCATCACCTGATACAGATCCACCATCAGTTCCCATTCCTGAAGCAACAAGTTCTACTCTTCTGTTCTGTGATCTACCTGAAGCAGTATCATTAGAAGCGATAGGAGAGTTTTCACCCATTCCGTCATAACTTAATCTAGAAGCATCTACACCAGCCGCAACTAATGCATCATATACAGCTTTCGCTCTATTTTTAGATAAAGCCATGTTAGAGTCAGCACCTCCTTGAGAATCTGTGTGACCTACAATTCTTCCACTCATAGAAGGATTAGAAGACATCATTCCAGCTACTCTAGAGATTTCTCCAGAAGAACCTCCTGTAAGAATCGCAGATCCAGACTGGAAGTTAACATTCAATGAAGTAGTCGTACCACCTGTAGCTCTTCCAGCAACAGCTTCTGCTCTTGCGTCAGATGCTAATTTTTGGTAAGATCTAGTAGTATAAGAAGCATCACCAGATACAACATTTGCAGAAGCATCGTTCGCTACTTTTTGGTAAGAGTATGATCCATACTGTGCATCACCTGAAGTAACGTTTGCAGAAGCATCGTTAGCTAATTGTTGTCTTGTAATTGTAGTGTACTGAGGTCCACCATAAATTGGTTGTGTAGTTGCATCATTAGCCAATTTAGAGATAGATCTAGTTGTGTACGTTGCATCACCAGATGTAATGTTAGCAGTTGCGTCGTTCGCTAATTTTTGCATTGTAATCGTAGTGTATCTAGCATCGCCAGAAGTTACGTTTGCAGATGCAGAGTTAGCTACTTTCTTGTATGATCTAGTCGTGTACTGAGCAGGAACTTCTACAACTTCAGTAGTTGCAGCAGATACAAGCTTAGAGAATGTTCTAGTTTCGTATTTAGCAGGAACAGTTACCGCTTCAGATGTAGCAGGAGTAACTAGTTTTCTGTAAGATCTAGTAGTATACTCAGCAGGAACAGTTACCGCCTCAGAAGAAGCAGGAGTAACTAATTTTCTGTAGCTGATAGTAGTGTATACTGGATCTACACTTACTGCTTCTGTTGTTGCAGGAGACGTAAGTTTTCTGTAAGATCTAGTTGCATATTCTGCAGGAATTTCTACTGATTCAGAAGAAGCAGGAGTAACCAGTTTCTTCATAGATCTAGTAGTGTATACAGGGTCTACAGTTACCGCCTCAGAAGAAGCAGGAGTAACTAATTTTCTGTAGCTAGTCGTAGTGTACTCAGCAGGAACAGTTACCGCCTCCGTAGTTGCAGGTGTAGCTAGTTTTCTGTAAGATCTAGTAGTGTATACAGCAGGAACAGTTACCGCTTCAGAAGTAGCAGGAGTAACTAGTTTCTTGTA
>CALDEN010000189.1 GCA_937942405.1 uncultured Saprospiraceae bacterium | reverse complement strand
ACATAAATTCAAAAGGAAAAACCTACCATTATGTATACGACATCAGTTGGATGAAATTCAGCAACGACGAAGTCCTACTCAACAGGAGAGGCAAATCGATCAGTAGACAGTAGAGAGTTAATAGTAATCAGTTGGGTAGTTGAATGGTTGAATAGTCAGGGAATGCTACTCATTCAACTAATATCTAATAATAACTAATAGCTAATAACTAATAACTAATAATTTTTTAGCCCAAACAAAAAAAAACCGATTCATCAATGAAGACAAATCGGTTTTATATCTAGGGTAGAGGCTGTTTACTTTACAGAATCTACGATTGCTTTAAATTGTACTGGATGATTCATAGCTAGATCTGCTAAAGTCTTTCTGTTCATTCCTGAACCAGCTTTAGATAATCCGTGTATGAATTTAGAATAAGACATTCCTTCCATTCTAGTTGCTGCATTGATTCTAGTAATCCACAGTCTTCTGAATGCTCTTTTCTTGTTTTTACGATCTCTATACGCATAACACCATCCTTTTTCAACGGCATTTTTGGCTACTGTATAAACTTTACTTCTAGCTCCAAAATATCCTTTGGCAGCTTTAAGAATTTTTTTCCTTCTTCTTCTGGAGGCTACAGCGTTTACTGAACGAGGCATAATTTTTAATTTTTAGTTCCTTATAGGGATCCGATATATCTGATACTTTAGACCTATAAGCTCGTTAAAAAAATGGGTTTAAATAGCGAGTAAGTCTTTTAATCTTTTCTCATCAGCTTTAGCAACTAATACAGAACCAGTTAAGTGACCTTTCGCTTTTTTGCTTTTCTTTCTCAATAAGTGAGATTTTCCAGCTCTAAATCTTTTAATTTTTCCTGACCCAGTTACTTTGAATCTCTTCTTTGCACTGGAGTTTGTTTTCATTTTAGGCATAACGCTCTTTTTCAAATGGGCTGCAAAGGTATGTATTTAAGCATACCTCAGCAATATTAGCTCGATTAAATTTTACTTTTTCTTTCCGGACTTCTTAGGGGAGATGATTACGATCATTCTCCTTCCTTCGAGTTTTGGCAGTTCCTCTGCAGTTCCTAGCTCATCTAGTTCGTTGAGAAGCTTTAGTAGTAACAGTTCACCACGATCTTTAAAAACAATGGTACGTCCTCTGAAGTGTACATATGCCTTTACTTTTGAACCTTCTTCTAAGAACTTCTGAGCATGCTTTAGCTTAAACTGAAAATCATGCTCATCTGTATTAGGTCCAAAACGGATCTCCTTTATGACTGTTTTCTTAGTCTTGGCTTTCATTTCTTTTTCTCGCTTTTTAGCTTGATAAAGAAATTTCTTGTAATCGATGATCTTACATACCGGTGGATCTGCTTTAGGACTTATTTCTACTAAATCTATATCCATTTGGCGAGCCCAGTTTACGGCCTCTTTTGTATTGAATATACCCGGTTCTAAAGTTCTACCTGCCGCTTCACTGATTGCATCGAAGTTATCACCTACTAGCCTGATTTTAGGAACACTGATTAACCCATTTATCTTATGCTGAGGTTCGATCTCTCTTCTAAATGGTTTTCTACGTTTGTGTCTTATTGCCAAATGTTTTGCTTTTATTATTTATATATCGGTAAAAGTATCTAAAATTTATAATATTACCTTATTCTTTAATGTCTTGAACGCTCGCTGCTTTTGCAAATGTGATTTCGAGACCATCTTTTTCCTTATTTAGCTTTGCTTTGAACTTGCTATTTTCTCCTGGATTTTCATTCAAGATAAATTCAGCTAGTGGATCTTCGATGTATTTCTGTATCGCTCTATGCAGTGGTCTCGCTCCAAATTTTGGATCAAATCCTTTTTCAGCAACAAACTTTTTAGATGCAGCATCTAGCGTCAGGCTGAAGTTGAGATCATTTAATCGACTAAACAGAGAAGCTAGAGCAATGTCTATTATTTTAAAGATATCCTCTTGATCCAGACTATTAAATATGACGATGTCGTCGATTCTATTTAAAAATTCAGGAGAGAAGGTTTTCTTTAATGCCTTCTGGATTACACTCTTAGAGTTGTCTTCTGAGGAGTCTTTACGAGTCTGTGTCGCAAAACCTACCCCTTGACCGAAGTCTTTAAGATCTCTCACTCCGATATTAGACGTCATAATGATCATCGTATTTTTAAAATCGATCTTACGACCTAGACCATCTGTAAGCTGCCCATCATCGAGTACTTGCAATAAGATGTTATATACATCTGGATGTGCTTTTTCGATCTCATCGAGCAATATAACAGAGTAGGGCTTACGTCTTACTTTTTCAGTTAACTGACCTCCTTCTTCATATCCTACGTATCCTGGAGGGGCTCCGATCAGTCGACTGATCGAGAACTTTTCCATATACTCACTCATATCTATACGTATCAGTGCTTCCTCTGAGTCAAATATGTATTTTGCCAGTGATTTTGCCAGCTCGGTCTTTCCTACACCTGTAGGTCCTAGGAATATAAATGTTCCGATCGGCTTATTTGGATCTTTAAGACCTACCCGATTTCTTTGGATGGCTTTAGTCACTTTTACAATGGCCTCGTCTTGTCCGATGATCATTTTTTTCATGTCATCAGCCATGCCTACGAGTTTACTGCTCTCGCTCTGAGCTACTCTTTGTACAGGTATACCGGTCATCATTGCGACTACTTCAGCTATTTCTGCTTCGCCGACAGGCGTTCTCTTAGTTTGAGATTCTTCTTCCCATGCTTGTTTAGATTGCTCGAGTTTTTTGAGCAATTTAGACTCAGAGTCTCTTAAGTCAGCCGCTTTTTCGTATTGCTGATCTTTAACAGCTTTATTTTTTTCTTCCTTGACTACTTCGATTTCTTTTTCTAGATCCTCGATGTATTTAGGGACATGTATGTTTTTGAGATGTGTACGAGCACCTACCTCATCCATCACATCGATGGCTTTGTCTGGTAAAAACTTATCACTTATGTATCGCACAGACATGTTTACACATGCATCTATCGCCTCATCGTCATAACTTACATAGTGGAAGTCTTCGTACTTGCTCTTTATATTCTGTAGGATATGTACAGCTTCTTCAGGAGATGGCGGTTCTACGATTACTTTTTGGAATCGTCTATCTAGAGCTCCATCTTTTTCGATATGCTGTCTGTACTCATCTAGGGTAGAAGCACCGATACACTGGAGGTCACCTCTAGCTAGAGCAGGTTTAAATATATTAGAAGCATCTAAAGAACCTGTCGCACCACCAGCACCGACGATCGTATGTATCTCATCGATAAATAAGATTACGTCATTTGTGCTTTCGAGTTCGTTCATGATTGCTTTCATACGCTCTTCGAACTGCCCACGGTATTTAGTCCCAGCGACTAGTGCAGCTAGATCTAGCATAACGAGACGCTTGCCGAATAGGGTACGAGATACTTTTTTCTCTTTTATTTTGAGGGCGAGTCCTTCGGCAATAGCCGTCTTACCCACACCTGGCTCACCGATAAGAATCGGGTTATTTTTCTTTCTACGACTGAGGATCTGAGATACTCGTTCGATTTCTTTTTCTCTACCGATAATAGGATCTAGTTTTCCTTCTTCTGCGAGTTTTGTTATGTCTCTCCCGAAATTGTCCAAGACAGGAGTTCTAGATCGGCTATTTCCTTTTTTAGGTTTTTGGCTCGAGCCAAAATTGTCATCATCTTCCATAGGCATTTCTGAGTCGCCAGGAGTGGCGGATCCATAAAATTCAGTATATCCAGTTTCTTCTTCTTGTAT
>CALDEN010000188.1 GCA_937942405.1 uncultured Saprospiraceae bacterium | reverse complement strand
TATTGCATGAGCGATAGCGTCATCTTTATATATGATACCGATACAATCTCTCCATCCAAGTGTATAGTCAGACCATCAGGTAGAGTAGGAGCGAGTAAGCATAGTGCCGTGATAAACTGACTAGAGATCCCTGCTTCTATTGTGAGTTCACTTTTTAATTCAGCAGTAGGAGCATTTATTTTAAGTGGTGGATATCCTTCTTTTTCCAGATACTCGATATCTGCTCCGATCTGTCTGAGAGCATCGACCAATGGGCCGATAGGACGCTGATGCATACGGCTAGAGCCTTTGAGTACTTGTGTGCCTTCTGTAAAACTATGGTAAGCAGTCAGGAAGCGATAACTCGTTCCCGCATGTCCCAGATAATACTCATCCTGAGGCTCTGTTAAAGCTGTCTGCAATACATGTGTGTCATCAGAGGGCGATATTCCTGTAATATTGAAATCGTCGTCACACAATGCTTGTATGACGAGGACTCGATTAGAGATGCTTTTGGATCCTTCTAGAGTGATGTGTCCTTTTAGTTTTTTATCGCTCTTGGAGACGATTACTTTTTTTATTTCCATACTACGTTGATCTCTTCTTCTAGGTCAGTGGATAAACTATTGAATACTGGACAATGCATTGCAGCCTTTTCTAGTACTTTTTTTTCATGATCCGTATACGTCTTGGCAGGCATATGGATCGTTGCGATGATCTTACTTATCCTTCTCGGATCAGAAGACATGATCTTAGTCACATCTACTTCAGCACCGACCATATCTATATTGCTGTTTTGGGCTTTTATACCCATGATCGTCAACATACAACTCCCGAGAGCTGTAGCGACTAGATCGGTCGGGCTGAATGCTTCTCCTTTACCGTTATTATCTGTAGGGGCATCGGTGATAATGGTGTTTCCAGATTTAAGGTGAGTTGCCTCTGTCCGGAGATTTCCTGTGTATATTATTTTCGAAGTCATTCTTCCTCCTGTTTTGATTGTTTTTTGGATGCCTTAGTATGTGGATTTATAGCGTCGTAGCGTTTGATGATTTCTTTTACCAGACGGTGTCGCACTACATCCTCTGTGGTTAAGTTTACTCGAGCTATACCATTGATATCCCCGAGTATGTCTAAGGCTTGAAATAAGCCAGATTTCTGATGACGAGGCAGATCTATTTGTGATGGATCTCCAGTGATCATGCATTTTGCATTGGGCCCCAGCCTGGTTAAAAACATTTTTATCTGAGCCGGTGTACAGTTTTGTGCTTCGTCGAGGATGATAAAGGCATTATCCAGTGTCCGTCCTCTCATAAATGCGAGTGGAGCGACCTCGATGATCCGATTTTGCATAAAAAATTTGAGCTTATCGATATCGATCATATCGTCTAAGGCATCGAATAATGGCCTGAGATATGGATCTACTTTATCGTTGAGATCACCAGGGAGGAATCCCAGATTTTCACCAGCTTCTACAGCAGGACGGGTGAGTATTATTTTTTTGACCAGCTTATTTTTCAGAGCTTTTACGGCCATGGCTACACCGGTATAAGTCTTACCCGTTCCAGCTGGACCGATGGCAAACACAATATCGTTTTTCTCCGTCAGCTCGACGAGTTTTTTCTGATTACGGGTTTTGGCCTTGATGGGTTTACCACCTCGACCGTATACGATCGTGTTTTTACCGCCGACGAGTTTATTACTCAGCTGACTGTCAAAAGGGTTAGCCCCATTGAGGATATCTTCGATCGTTTGTGTAGTCAGTGCTCTATTATCCTTTAAGAGACGTACCATCAGCTCCATCTTTGATTTTACTTTTTGGGTAGCACCTCGATCGCCTACCAGTTTCAGAGTGGTCCCTCGAGAGGTAAACTTTACATCTGGAAATGCATTTTTTACGATATTGAGTTTTTTATTCTTTTCCCCATATAGTTCTACAGGGTCTATATCTTGTATGGTTAGTATGATTTCGCTCAATATAAGCTATGATTTTAGGTGAAAAGGATATTTGTATTATGTAAATATTCAAATTTTTCTGCGTATACAGTAGGTAAGACGTTTGAATATCTATGAAGTTTATGAAAAAATCAAGTTACTATGTCTGATTATGATTCAAGATGAAGAAATGAGAGTGTATAAGTATACTTAGCAGAAGCCAAGCCTCGTCGCCTTATGTGGGTTGCGGGAGCGGCATTAGTAGCTATGCCTTTAAGGCGACTTGATTTTTTTGTTTCGTTTTTTCATCTAAGGAAAAAATGAAAATGTGAGCATAGATAAAATGTATTTAATTTTAAGCTCTCCTTCAAGTAACATTTTAATTATGATCACCCGAGTCGTCAAAATGCATTTTAAAGAAGAAAGCCTAGACGCTTTTATGGAGATGTTTGTGAAAGTCAAAGAAAAAATACGCAATCAGCCGGGATGCATAGATCTAGAGATGTTACAAAACGCCAACGACAAGGGCATTATCTTTACCTATAGCCACTGGGAGTCAGAGGAAGATTTAAACAATTATCGACATACTCCACTGTTCGGAGAGGTGTGGCGAGAGACTAAATCTTATTTTGCCGCTAAGGCAGAAGCTTGGACACTTACTTCATTATATAAACTAGACTAGTGCGAGAAATACACTGCGATACCTACTCGATCATTTTTAATAATTGGGCTCGTTTAAATGAGCTCTGTACAGATAGATATTCGACCATTATGGTCTTGGTCGATGAGCATACAGAGGTAGATTGTCTACCCATATTCCGTGTTCATTTTGATAGAGAAATTAATCTCATACAGATATCTTCTGGAGAGCAAAATAAAACCATAACCATCTGTCAGCAGATATGGAATGCGATGATGGAGCATGGAGCAGATCGACATAGCCTTCTTATAAACTTAGGTGGAGGAGTGATCGGTGATATGGGCGGATTTTGTGCAGCTACGTTTATGAGAGGGATCGATTTTATACAATTGCCGACTACTTTATTATCTATGGTCGATTCTTCGATAGGAGGTAAGCTAGGGGTAGATTTGGCTGGAGCCAAAAATATAATAGGTCTATTTACTAATCCTCAGGCAGTATTTATTCTTCCTGAGTTTCTTAAAACCCTTCCACCTAGAGAACTAAAATCGGGTATGGGAGAGGTATATAAACACGGACTGATCATAGATGCGGCTTATTACCAAAGGGTGAGTGCGTTAGATATCTATGGGCCCGAAATGGAATGGATGGATATTATCTATCGCTCTGTAGAAATAAAAAAAGCTGTAGTCTTAGAAGATCCACTAGAACGGGGCTTACGAAAAATATTAAACTACGGACACACCATCGGTCATGCCATAGAATCCTTAAATCTAAATACAGATACACATCTCTTACATGGGGAAGCCATCGCTCTGGGTATGATCGCAGAGGCATACATAAGTGCCCAGAAGACAGGCCTCGCTTTGGGCGAATTGCAAAGTATAACGCAACACGTATTGTCGGTATACGATATTCCTGAATCCTTAAATCTAAACTTAGAGCAGATTATGAAATACTGTTTGCTGGATAAGAAAAACAAGAACGGAATTATCCGAGCGAGCTTACTCAGTAAGATAGGGCAGTGTCAGTTTGATTTAGAGTTGAGTCGAGAAGATGTAGCGGGAGGACTGGAGTATTTGAAAGAGTGTTTGTGAAAGTAGG
>CALDEN010000187.1 GCA_937942405.1 uncultured Saprospiraceae bacterium | reverse complement strand
CAAGCGGTCGTCTGAGCAAATAATGGCCCACCAAATCGTGCATCAAAACCGATCACGACTTTAGACATTTTACGTTCCTTCATCCATTTGGCGGAAGCCTCTGCAACACGAGTTACATTATCTACCGTATAGTCTTTTGCGATGATGGCTCTCCATCCATCTGTACCGAATTTTATGTTTGCCATTTTAAACTGTTTGTATTCTGATTGTTATATATTACAAAAATATTTAATATATTAGAGTTTTAATAATTTATTATGCAAGAACTCATAAGTTTTAAAACCCAAGCGGATATCACCCCTATCAATAGGACACAGAAAAAGAGTGGATCCGACATTATTCAAGCACTAAATAAGGTCAGTGCGTATTTTCCGATGGAAAATGAAGAAAAGAAGAAAAAATATCTAAGTCAGATGATCTACAGGATCGATCTACTGAAGATAAAAAAAGGGGACATCGTTTTTGAGCTGGGTGCTACAGATGCTTTTCAGGCTGCTGTGATTTCAGAGATGGGAGCCCAAGTAGTGGTGGTATCCTCTTACCGAAGTGCACTTATGGAGCGATTAGCGACTATTCCTAGAATCGCAAAAAACCAAATACAGGTTTTTGCACAAGATCAAATCGTAAAAGCTGGAAGCCTTGCACCATTTGACAAGATGATCATCGCTCCAGAGGTGAGTAATATCCCTGTGGAGTTTTACGGACTACTCTCGATAAATGGAGACATGGTGATCACCAGTGATCATACAGATAATCCTACGATACTACATGTAAAGCGTACAGGAGAGACTAGTTTTGATACAAAGAAAAAAACGGGCTTGGTCAATCGTTCTGCCAGTTATGATGTTTTTGATCTATAAAAAACAATAAAATGACATTTCCATTCTCTTGATCTCGTACCAAAAGAATGGAAATCTCATTTATATACCAGCTCGTGTTCTCTTAAGATTACGAGCCTACTCGTCTTCCACTTACCTTCTCCGAATTATAATCTACTTTATTGGCTTTTTTAATGTCTACCATCAAGGTGGTAAACGCACTATTTACCTCAGTATAATAGTTAGCCCCGTTATAAGTGATGATTCCGTATCTCCTTTCCCAGTCCTTGGCTCGGAGAGAATATCGACCTCCGTTTTTCTTACTAGGCCCGAATATTAAGTAATTATCAGAGTTGTCAAAAGACACGGCAAACCGATTATCCTTTGGCGTAAAAACCACTACCCCTGGGGTCCCTTTCTTAAATACGATTTCATCGACCTGTCTTCCATCTTTTACTCTGATCTTTCCATCATCTATGCGAGAGTCATCTGATCCTTTCTCTCTTCTCAGTACGATATCATCCGATAGATAAAATTGAATCTGCTTAAGCTCACTGTCTGACCACGAAAAATCATCATACATCCTCTGAGTAAAAGGGGTCAACTTGGGACTACAAGATGACAGGAGTATCGCTGTTATAAATAATAGTCCAATATTTTTGATCGATATCATAGTCTTATTATTTTGATTCGTAGGAAAATTAAGCTTTAATCCTGAAGCTCATTCCTTAGACCAGTTCCTTTAACCAAAGTTTAAAATTTACCAGACTTGTATGGCTGTAAAGCTTAAAATATTTAACGCTTAGCTATTTTTTTTAAGTCTTCTTTTTTCTTCAAAGAAATCCTTTAAAAGCTGCGAACACTCGTCATACAAGATTCCGAATTCTAGTTTTGTACTGGGATGTAAGAGTTCTTTTCCATAGAGCATAAAACCCTTCTGATCATCACTAGCTCCATAGACGACCTTGCCTAACTGTGCCCATTTAAGAGCTCCCGCACACATGATGCATGGTTCTAAGGTGATGAACATCGTACACTGTTTTAGATATTTACTACCTAGATAAGAGGCGGCAGAGGTAATCGCCATCATTTCGGCATGAGCCGTTACATCACTGAGTAATTCAGTCTGATTATGAGCACGAGCGATGATTCTTCCTTGGGATACAATAACTGCTCCGACGGGTACTTCTCCAGCTGCTCTGGCCTTTTTAGCTTCTTTGATGGCTTCCTTCATGAAGAAAACATCGGTTTGTACAGATAACATTGAAAATTTTTGACACATCAAGTTTAAGAAAAATAAATTTTAAATATCTTTGACCATGGAAAAAAGTAACTATAGCACTCCTTCTCATCCTACCGAGGCATATACATTCGATGATATTTTATTGATCCCTGATTATTCTGAGGTTTTACCTCGAGATGTCGACATTTCTACTCAGCTCACGAGAGATATAAGAATTAATGCTCCGATCGTATCGGCAGCCATGGATACGGTAACAGAATCGAGACTGGCCATCGCTCTTGCACGACAAGGAGGACTCGGCTTTATCCATAAAAACATGAACATCGCAGATCAAGCTGCCAAAGTACGCTCTGTAAAGAGATCAGAAAGTGGAATGATCATAGATCCTGTTACTTTAGAAGCCGATGCTCTCGTTGCAGATGCCCTCAATCTTATGAAAACACATAAGATCGGCGGTATACCTGTCATCGATGCCAATAAAAAACTGATCGGCATCCTTACTAATAGAGATTTACGTTTCGAGACGAGTAGAAGACGTCCTGTAAAGGAAATCATGACTACGGAAAATCTAATCACTGCCCCACTAGGTACTACCCTAGACCAAGCAAAAGATATACTTCAAAAACATAAAATCGAGAAGCTACCTGTAGTCGACGATAGTTACGAACTCATCGGTCTGATTACCTACAAGGATATCATGAAAGTAGAGGACTACCCTAATTCTGCCAAAGACCACAGAGGTAGACTCATGGTCGGTGCTGCGGTCGGAGTTACTGCAGATATCCTAGATCGTGTAAAAGCACTCGTAGATGTAGAC
>CALDEN010000186.1 GCA_937942405.1 uncultured Saprospiraceae bacterium | reverse complement strand
AAATCAATTTCTGGATCAGTTAATACAACTCCAGCTCCTAGAAGAGCATAAGGAGAAAAAGTCTTTTTGAAAACATTGTTTCCATCATATCTTTTGTTTCCTAGAAATTCCCATTCTAAGTCTAATCCGATATCAGTAAGTGGAGAAGAATAATTCCATCCTCTCTGAACGTGACAATCGTCGGTAGTTTCATTTCCTTCAGAGTCATAACATGGTCCTTCAGTGATATTAAGGTCATCACCAGAGATTTTAGTTTGGAAAAAATTTCCTCTTAATGCCAATGTTGGAGTTAGGTTATACTTTGCAGTAAGTCCAAACATAAGGTTTGCTTCTTCTGTTAGACTCACTCCATGACGACCATAACTATGCAAGTCAGTTCCAGATTGAGAAGCTCCAATGTTTAATCCAATAGAGAATTTACTATTGCTTTCTAGTTCTACAGGTTCCATGTCCTGTGCAG
Organism: uncultured Saprospiraceae bacterium; assembly: GCA_937942405.1. Classification (GTDB taxonomy): domain Bacteria; phylum Bacteroidota; class Bacteroidia; order Chitinophagales; family Saprospiraceae; genus JAHDHU01. The sequence continues at coordinate 4,735 of CALDEN010000186.1, read as the reverse complement.
TTACTCCCATTATTAAGAAGAAAGAGAATAACAGAGTTAATGTTAAATTTTTCATCGTGTGTTTTAAATTGATCTAAAATAATCTACCAAAAAATGATTTTTTTAAGGTTATTCGACCTTTTTTCAATAAATTTTAGAATCAGCTACTATTTTTAGCTGAATAGAGAGCAAATGTACTAATAAAATTATTCTCATGCATATAGCTTTTGTTAAAACTATACGAATTGAAATTTTGGGTAAACCTTGATTTCTAATGGTCTACTGCATAAAAAAAGGGGATCAAGTTTTACTTGATCCCCTTTAGCATATTGTTTACTATCTACTATCTATCGTAGATACATATTTCAACTCTTCTATTCTGTGCTCTTCCTGCTTTAGAATCATTAGTGGCTATTGGAGAAGATTCTCCAAAACCTACTGCAGATGATCTAGCTGCTGGGAAACCTTTAGAAATCATACCTTGTAACACTTCGTTTGCTCTTCTTTCTGATAATTTCTGGTTATACTCATCCGTATTTCTACTATCCGTATGACCTTGAACTACCGCTCTATAGCTAGAGTTCTCATTTAATTTAGCCAATGCTCTATTAAAAATAGCCACGTTTTCCGATGCATCTAGGTATCTATCCTTTGTATTGTTACCTACTGAAGACTGATTTGTATTAAAATAGATAGTTTCACAAGTCAAAAGAACTGGTCTAGATATTACAGTGGATGGTCTAGTAGTAACCACTTTTGATGTAGTCACTTTTTTCTTTGGACATCCCATCTCACTGGCAATACCAGGTACTTTTGGACATTTATCTTCAGAATCAATTATTCCATCTCTATCTGTATCTGGACAACCTCTTACCGTTCCTGGAGTATTTGGACATTTATCATCTCTATCTACAATTCCATCACCATCTGAATCAGGGGCTAGACAACCGTTATACTCTTTCTCACCAGCTACTTTAGGGCAGTCATCATCGTTGTCAGCGATTCCATCACCATCTGTATCAGGACAACCATTAAATCGTACTAAACCTGCAACATTAGGGCATTTATCATCTGCATCGGCAACATTATCACCATCTGCATCTGGACAACCTTGCAGTCTTTGTACACCTGCAACATTTGGACAGTTATCTTTTGTGTCAATAATTCCGTCACCATCTGTATCAGGACATCCCATAGCAGTAAGTAGACCTGGGATTTGAGGACATTTATCTAAGTTGTTATTTACACCATCACCATCATCATCGCCGATTCCTCCTAGTCTGAAATTTATTCTTGCCACTACAAAATGATAAGAATCTTCATTTTGACGCTCATCTTCAAAGTTTGTAGTAGCACTCATTCCGTCTAACAAATCTGTTTGTGGAAATACTCCTCTAGCTTCTAGATCTAAAAACATCTTTTCTGAAAGATCTATTCTTAAACCTGCTCCTACTGGAAAGTGTAAGTAAGAAGATTTTTGATCTGCAATATCTTGTTGTTGAGAAGCCATAGATGGCTGATATCCCGTATCTGTCACATAATCTGTAGTAGGGTCTACAAAAGTTAATGCCACTCCTCCATGGATATATGGTGAGATGGCTTTTTTAAATGATCCGTTTTCATCATATCCTCTTCTTTTGCCGAGTAGCTCCCACTCTAAGTCTAATCCTAGTTCTCTCAAAGGAGACTCAAAAGACCATCCTCTAAAATCATGTTCTAGGCAATCAGATAAATCTTCAGATTCTACTCCTGAAGCATCTATATCATTACATGGTCCGAAAACGTCGTTATCATCTCCTGATATATTGGTTTCAAACCAGTTTAATCTTAAGCTTAAACTCTTTGTTGCTTGATATTTGGCTTGTAATCCATAAACTACATGTGCTTGACTCAATAGTCCTTCGCCATGTCTTCCCCAACTATGGGTATCTGTTCCAGATTGTGAACCTCCTAGATGTAGTCCTACGGAAAGTTTACTACCAGATTCTTTTTCCACCATTTCGATTTCTTGTGCATACGCACCTAAAACAAAAAAAAGTGCAAATAAAATTGTCGATGTTATTTTTTGCATTGCTGTGATTGATTTAAAATGTTTAATTTTTCTTGAGACCTTACCTCAATAAGTTTTATATACGAAGTATGTCACTTGTACCCACACACGATGAAAGGTACAGCCGATATAAATCGCACTAAATCCAAGGAAGTAAAAAAATATTAATGACTATTGCTCTGGAAGAAGCTACACGATCAGTTGTAATAAAGATTAAATGGAGTTCCTTATAAGATGTTCTTTGGAAGAAAGAACGTAAAATGATTAAATAAACTTTTAGGCTTATTTACGCTTAGGACGCTTGAATTAAGATAAAGACACTTTTAATAATGATTTTTTAAAAACTTTAACTAAACGATGCTTTCTCTTAATGTTTCTAGTTCTCTTACCAAAAGCCTCTTACGGTCAAAAGTTAAAAGATTATCATTTCTTAAATCGTTCAGAACAGTCGTTACTGTTTGCCTAGATGTAGCTGTTAAATTTGCGATTTCTTGATGAGTAATAAATTTCCTGATTACCCATTCATAGCCTACTCGTTGACCATTTTTATCTACAGAGTCTACGATATATTGTATAATTCTAGATCGACTGTCTTTAAATACCAGTGACTCTAATCTTTGTTCCATTTCTAAAACTCTGGAACCCATTTTTTTCATCAGAAATAGATTGAGACTATTATGATCCTTGATTAGATTTTTCATTTCATCAGAAGTGATGGAGCATACTTTGCATAATTCCATTGCATACGCAAAGTCTCTTCTTTTTTCTTCTCCGATAATCGACAATTCTCCGAAAACTTCTCCTTCGTTTAAAATAGCTTTGGTAATTTCCTTTCCTGATTCATTAATATTACCAATCTTAACACGACCCGTATTTATAAAAAATATTCGATCAGATGCTTGTTCAGGTAGATAGATGTATTCTCCCTTTTTGAATGTCTTGATATGATTATCGGTTAATTTATTGCCCAGTTTAGTAGGACAGAAAATGTCATTGACATTAATGTTTTCTAAGAACCATATCGACTGATTTGTCATAGTAATATTTTTTTAGGCGTCCACTTTTAAATCAAAAACATCCTTCAGCTTTTTCAGACTCGGATTAGTTTCATGCAGCTTTATATATCGTTCTCTAGGCGATAAGATTTTTTTAGGGCTGTATTTTTTATAACCTGGAAATTTTTCAGGATTTAAAATCGGTTCTATTAATAATGTTTCTATATCGAACGCTTCTCTAATTTCACTTATAAGATCATCCTCACCAGAAAAAGTATTTATTGCATTGGGCGATGGGAGATGTACTTCGATAAGCTGCTCTTTTATAACTAACTCTTTATTTTTTAGAGATGTTTTGATGGTGAGTGATTCATGATTACTCACATACTTGTCCCAGATATTTTTTATCAATTCTATATCGAGGGTCTTGGGCCTTATTTGCCTTGCTTTTTCATCTTTTTGGATCTCTTTTAAGATGTCTTCTTCTGAGCTGAATCCGATAGAAGGGATCTTTTTAACAGTAGCCTTTACTTCAGAAGTTTCAGTAGTAGGTTTTGGGGAAGTGTATTGGGTTTCTGATTTTGGGGTCGGTGATACTCTCAAGGGCTGTATGCTAGCAGCACTCGGTCCAGCCTGGGGTACTTCTTTATTAGCTGGACTAGCTGGAGACGACCATTGACGATTTAAATAGCATATTTTGGACAAGGAGATCTCAGCATGCAGTCGTTTATTTTTAGACTTTTGGAAGTTTAGATCTGCTTGATTCAGAATACTGAGACTACTCATCAGGAAGGAGTGTGTGCACAATTGGCTTTGAGCCAAATATCTTTGCTTAAGCACTTCTCCAGTAGTGATAAGTTTACTAGTAGAGGGGCTTTTTGCCATGAGCAATTCTCTAAAATGCTCTGCCAGTCCGAGTAAGCATAATTCAGGGTCAAACCCTCTTTTGAGTATATCATCTAATACTAAAATCACCTCGGCTATGTCCTCCTTCAGAAAATAGTCAGTCAATTTAAAGTAATAATCATAATCTAGAATATTGAGACTTTCAATTACTTCATTATAAGTGATCTCTCGATCTGTAGAACTGACCACTTTATCAAAAATAGACAGGGCATCTCGCATGGCACCATCTGATTTTTGAGCGATAATATTTAAAGCCTCATCATCGTATTTTATATCTTCTTTTCCAGAAATGTCCTTTAACTGAGTAACCATATCCTCGATCTGGATCCGTCTAAAATCAAAAATCTGACACCTCGATAGGATAGTCGGAAGTATTTTATGTTTCTCGGTAGTAGCGAGGATCAAAACCGCGTAGGGTGGTGGTTCTTCTAAGGTCTTAAGAAATGCATTAAATGCCTGCGAGCTCAACATATGGACCTCATCTATGATAAAGACTTTATGCGTTCCTTGCTGCGGCTGGAATCTGACCTGCTCGATGAGATTACGGATATGCTCTACAGAATTATTAGATGCTGCATCTAGCTCTATGATATTAAAACTAGCGTTGTTATTGAAGGCTTTGCACGAGGTACATTCTCCACAAGGGTCTATCTGATTTTGTACATTTTCGCAGTTCAGAACTTTGGCTAGTATACGTGCACAACTCGTTTTTCCCACTCCTCTAGGTCCACAGAATAGAAAAGCATGTGCCAGCTGATTATTATTCAGGGCATTTTTGAGGGTAGTAGCGACATGATTTTGACCT
>CALDEN010000185.1 GCA_937942405.1 uncultured Saprospiraceae bacterium | reverse complement strand
ATCAGTTCCTTATTGCTGCTCTTTATAGTAGTTATAGGCTCATTGATCGCATTTACACCACTCAAAAGGATGATTCCTGGATATGGTGATGTAGAGGGAAATATGGAGTTCCTAGCTCTGGAGAGTCAAGTAGCTGAACTAGAGGAGATTATCGATGCTCAGGCTATCTATCTGGATGGGATGAAAAATATGGTCCGAGGAGAGGATCTCTCTCCAGAACTAAAAGAAGAGATTACTCCTATAAATCTAGATACAGCTAGTGCAGACTCTGTGGGTAGAGTGCCTATTCCGACCGCTACCAAAACCAATATTCCCATCGCCAAGGGGATAGGAGGGCATTATCTAGCTAGTCCTGTAAGAGGAACGATCAGTTCTGGTTTCCTTGCAGAAAATAGAAAAAACCATCTAGGTGTAGACATAGTGGCTCCAAAAAACAGTGCCATCAGTGCCGTAAAAGATGGAATTGTAATATCTTCGGATTGGAGTCTTGAGACGGGACATTCCATCACGATCCAGCATGATCATGATTTGGTCTCAGTCTATAAGCATAATGAAAAACTATTGAAAAAAACGGGTGAGCGAGTTTCGCAGGGCGAAGCCATTGCTATTATCGGCAATAGTGGAGAGCTCTCGAGTGGTCCTCACTTACATTTTGAACTATGGTATAATGCAAATCCAGTGGATCCTGCAGAGTACATAGAATTTTAAAAAACAATAGCTTTTTAACTATGGAACTTAAAAAATTAACCGACCAGCAAGGTCAAGATGCAAGCCCGATATTACCTGAAGGAGTAAAAAATTACATGATCGATATCGACGGTACCATTACCGAAGATGTGCCTAATGAGCAGCCAGAGCGTATGGCTACTTGCAAGCCATTTCCAGATGCACTTGCTACATTAAACAAGTGGTACGACGAGGGCCACATTATTACCTTTTTTACTTCTAGAACAGAGGAGCACAGAGAGGTGACAGAAGAGTGGCTCAATAAGCATAACTTTAAGTATCACGGTATACTTATGGGAAAACCGAGAGGTGGTAACTATCACTGGATCGATAATCATCTAGTAAAAGCGACGAGATTTAATGGAAAGTTTACAGATCTTATACTGAGGGAAAAGACAATCGAGGTTTTTGAGCGGTAGGTAGCTTTCAGGCTATTGCCGAAAATTTAAAAAGAACAACATGAGGATCTTATTACAATGGGGTGCAATATTCATTTTTATTTTATTTACGTATTTGGGTAATGCACAGACCGATACATTGGATCACAAGAAATTCAGCATAGGGGCTGGAATAGGGTGGGACTATGGAATAATAGGAGTAACAGGAAAATATTTTATTACTGAGAATATAGGATTTATAGCAAGCATTCCTTCACCTAGTGTAGGTATGGAAGTAAATGTGCCTTTTTTTTCAAAGAAAGATATCACTCCATTTGTTTCTATTAGATATGGTCCCAATTATTTGCTAAGACTTAACGATAGTCCTCCTAATGTATTTCAAGAGCCAGAAAATAAAGCGAAACGAAGATTTTATGGATTTATATATGGTGTAGGACTTAAGTACAAGTTTTATAAGGACAAAAGAGAATATTTTACATTATCAGTAAACTATATCGACAGAGCTTCTTCAATTAATGTCTTTATAGAAGACTTTAATATGCAATATGGCACTGATTATAGTCCTACAGTTGGGGACTTTATCCGACCATCAATAGGATATGTGTTTTATTTTAGGTGATATGAGGAATTATGTTTTTTGGAAGAAATCAAATATTAAACTCTTATAGAATAAAATGAAAATACGAATCCAACATATATCGTTGATGTTTTTTTTAGCCTTAATGATTAGTAAAAGTTTTGCACAGGAAAATACCTTAAAAGAGGAAAAATATAGCATCGGTGCGGGAATAGGCTGGGATTTTGGTGGTACTGGTATAACGGGAAAGTATTTTTTCAAAGATAATATAGCAGTTACTGCTAGTATGATCCTACCTAATTTAGGTTTAGAGGTAAATATTCCGATTTCTATTGCCGATAAAGTAGTGCCTTTTGTTTCGGTAAGATATGGTGTTAATAATCAAGTAAAACTTTCTAATAATGAATTGGACCCATTTGGTGGTCCCACAATTACAAAACAGAAATGGTTTGCAGGATTTATTTACGGTGTAGGTGTGAAGTACAAGTATAGAAAGGATAAAAGGAGATATCTTTCATTATCGGCAAATTATATTCATAGACTATCAATCGTATCAGAATTTGTAGATGACTTTAATCAAGAGCATGGTACGGATCATAACATTGAGCCGAAAGATTTCATCAGACCATCTTTGGGCATGGTATTCTATTTTAACTAGTCGACTTATTAAAACTATTAACTATACCTCTCTCTCCACCACATCCTCCACCGCTTCTCTTAATTCAGGAAACTTAAATTTAAAACCAGCTTCATTGAGCTTCTGAGGGATCACCCGATTACTATTGAGGATAACTTTGGACATCTCGCCCATGGCCAGTTTCATGACAAATGAGGGCACAGGATAGAGTAGGGCATATGAGGCGATGGCCTGCTTACAGGCTCGCATAAATTCTTTATTGGTCAGTGGAGTAGGAGATACGGCATTGACGATTCCAGATATTTCGGCGGTCAGGCTAGACACGATGATTTTGGCGAGATCCTCGATATGTACCCATGAGTAGTAATGAGCCCCATTGCCGAAATAACTCGCTTGTCCCAGTTTGAGAGGAAGGATAAATTTAGAAAGTGCTCCACCCTTAGAGGAAATGACGATTCCGATACGTAGTATACTGAAGTTTTCTGCGTAAGCTTCTAATTTTTTGGCCTCAGCCTCCCATACTTTACAACACTCCACCATGAAATCAACGCCGGTAATAGAGGCATTTTCTGACAACTGCTCATCAGCACGATCACCATATATACCTATCGCAGATGCAGAGGTATAGCTTAGTAATTTATGATTAGATTCTTTGAGTCCTTTATGCAATAGCTGTGCACTCAGCACACGGCTATCGATTATTTCTTTTTTTCGAGAGGCAGTCCAGCGTTTATCGGCAATTCCAGCACCGGTTAGATTGATGATGTGATGGACTTTGAGGGCTTCTGAGTCGATATACATACGATCTAAATCCCATTTTAGGTAGGTATACTTAGGGTGAGATCTGTCTGACCTACTCAGTATGAGCACTTTATATCCCAGATCATATAAATAATCAGCCAAAAAACTGCCGACTAGTCCTGATCCACCTGCAATGAGTACTTTTTGTTTTTCCATCACTTCTATAATAGATGTATCTTAGATATTGTTTAGATAACTAGACTAATCTGAGACCCATGAAACTAAAGTATACCATAATCCTACTCTTTTTAGGCTTTTGTATTTCGGGACTGTACTCTTGCAAGACGGAACCTGTACAGAAGGATTTAGAAGAACTCAGTATCCGCATAAAGCGAGATCCCTCTAAATTAAATCCGATTATCTACCCATCTTCAGCGGCCAGAGAGCTTTATTCTTACATTCTAGTACCTATCGCGGACTTTAATCCTGAGACTTTAGAACTAGAGCCGATTTTAATTAAGGAAATCCCTGAGGCGGTGTCCTTAACAGATGGAGAGTATAAGGGTGGAGTAAGATTTGATTTAGAATTTCTAGAAGAGGCAAAATGGGACGATGGATCAGAAATAGATGGCGATGATCTAGTATTTACACTCAAGACAGTAAAATGTAAAGAAATAGAAGCATCTGGATGGAGAGCTTTCTTTGAAAAGATGGTCGATATCCAGGTCGATTTAAAGAACAAGAAAAAGGTAAGCGTCACATTCAGTGAACCTTATATGCTCGCTCTAGAATCTGTGGTTACGGTCAATTTATATCCTAAGCATGTGTATGATCCTACTGGAGCGACCGATGCTCTAGGTGTGGATGGCAATCTGATAGATTCCTCTGCAAGTATAGACTCTTCTTTTGTTTCTAATTTTAATGGAGTAAAGCACTCTAGAGATGTGGTTCAAGGGGCAGGCCCGTACAAGCTGACGGCATGGGAGACTGATCAGTATGTGATTTTGGAGAGAAAAGAAAATTACTGGGCAGAGGGTACCAGTAATCCATATCTACAAGCCTCACCGTCCAAAATGATTTTTAAAGTAATACCAGATGAGACTTCAGCTCTGGCACTCTTGCAGGACGGAGAGATCGATCTATTGTCTTCTGTCACCAGTGCCAATTTTGAAGCATTAAAAGAGGACTATGCAGATAAGTTTACCTTCCTTAATCCACAGCTCATCCGATTTTACTATTTGGCATTGAATAATAAGGATGTGCTCTTGGCTGACCCCAAAGTCAGAAAAGCACTAGCACACTGTACC
>CALDEN010000184.1 GCA_937942405.1 uncultured Saprospiraceae bacterium | reverse complement strand
ACTACGGCAGCTACTTTTACCTGAGTATGATTTCTGAAATGATTGATGATTTTTTCTGCATTGGATCCTCGTCCAGAAGCAAAAATGATAATGTTTTTCAATCTATTTTAATACTTGTATTTCGTCAGTCTGAGCTGGATCTAATTTGACCAGCATATTGAACATTTTTTTCTTTTCAGCAGGCTGAGCAGGTTTAAATACCTCTACCAGTTCGCCGAACTTACAATCAGCAAATATCTTTACGATCATAGAGTTAGGCAGATCTCGCTCCACTTTACCGATGACTTCTACGGCATTGGACATAATGGCTCTAGCCTTTAAAGGATCATCTCCAGCGGTATCTAGGCCGAGTCTATGGTACTCGTAGAAAGATTGACGGAAGTCCCTTACAGAAGGATTGAGTATGTCTGAGATGAGCTTATTTCTATTACGAGTAACACCGCCTTTAAATACCCAGCCATCGTCACCACTACTATTAGGGACGTTAGTCATTATGTTCTTAGCGATATTAAAATATGGATCACCACCTAGAGGCGAGAATGTATCATAATCCATCCCGAGTATGATATATGCATAAAAGGTCAATATCGACGATAGGTTATCCGTATATATCTCTGAATTGTTTTGGATCGGATCGAGCTCTTGATATTTAAAGCTGATGCCTTTATCTATATGATTAAGGATCTGAGAAGAGTAATTACTCCCATAAACTGGACGTATCGCTTGTATCACAAAATCAGCGGTAAAAGAAGTCGCTGATAGCTCGCTCGTGATGGTAATCTGTAGATCACATTCTATTTTTTCTTCGTCTTCATAAATGTCCTCTGTCCACTGTGTTTTGTTAAAAAACTCACTGAGTGATCGTTCTAGGGTTTTAAATACTCTAGGATCGGCAATTTTGGTTTCTTGTACTTTGACAGAAACATTCATTTTGAGTTCTTGTGCTTTCGCTGTAGCGAAAGAAAAAATCAGAATAAATACGAATACTATTTTTTGCATGTGCATATAATTACATCAAACTTACTAATTCATTGACAATATCTACCGCCACCAGCGTCTTTGATTTCAGTGGAAACTCCTTGATTTCTTGGTCATTACGTATGATAGAAATCTTGTTTGTATCCTTCTTAAAGCCCGCTCCTTTATCTCTCATCGAGTTTAGAACGATGAAATCGAAGTTTTTCTTTTGCAGTTTGGCCTTTGCATTTTCGATTTCGTTATTTGTTTCCAGTGCAAAGCCGACTAGAAGTTGATTTTTACCTTTGATTTTGCCCAAACTCTTAGCGATATCGGTAGTCCGTTCGAGAGGGATGGACATGTCGTCGTCCTTCTTTTTTATTTTTTTATCTGCATAGATTTTGGGTCGATAGTCTGCAACGGCTGCTGCGAGGATGGCTGCATCTGCGGATTCAAAACGGATTTTGCATGCCTGATACATATCCTCTGCAGATTCTACTGAGATTAAGTCTATGGCAGAGTGACTGGGTTTTAAGGAAGTCGGTCCTAGTACGAGGCTTACCTTGGCTCCTCTCGCCGCACACTCTTCGGCGATGGAGATTCCCATTTTTCCAGAACTCGGATTAGATAGGAATCTGACCGGATCTAGTTTTTCTATAGTAGGTCCTGCTGTAATGAGGATGTGTTTATCCTTGAGATCTTTTTTTTTAGAGAGATGTTCATCCACAAAGCGGATGATGTCTTCTGGTTCTGCCAGTCTTCCTTTGCCCTCGAGGCCACTTGCGAGCTCACCATCACCGACAGGGATGATATGATTTCCGTAGGACGCCAGTTTATCGACATTAGACTGCGTACTTCCGTGCAGCCACATGTCTCTATCCATTGCTGGAGCTATAAATACAGGGCACTTGGCAGATAGATATACTGCACAGACCATGTTATCAGATATACCATTAGCGGCTCTACCGATAGTGGCAGCTGTAGCTGGAGCGATGATCATGGCATCAGCCCATAGTCCGAGATCGACATGGTTATTCCATGCTTCTCCATCTATAACATTTGTATATACGGGATTTTTAGAGAGGGTAGAAAACGAAAGGGCAGAGACAAACTTTGTCGCTGACTCAGTCATGACCACTTTTACCTCTGCTCCTTCTTTGATCAGTAGCCTTACGAGATACAGGGCTTTATAAGCAGCGATGCTTCCTGTAACGGCTACGATTATTTTACGATTTGTATAAGCCATAGGCTTTACTCTGCTGCTGGAGCATCTTTGTCTCCTTCTTCTTTTTCTACTTCGTCTCCTTTATATCTATACTCTAGCTGTCCTTCTAAAAACTCATTAGTCGCGATAAGTGCAGCATTAGGCATACGTTCATAGAATTTAGAGATTTCTATTTGCTCTTTGTTTTCATGAATCTCCTCGATCGTATCCGTCTGCACAGCAAATTCAGCCAATTTAGAGTGTAATTCCTCTTTGATATCTACAGCTAAGCTACGAGCTCTCTTATCGATGATAGAGATCGCTTCATAAATGTTTTTTGTAGGTTCTGAGAAATCGGCAATATTTCGAGCTTGGCAATTGGCTTCAATACCTTGTACTTTACCTTTTATATCTGTCATGACTTGTATTTTAAAAATTTAGTATTACTATCCTTACTCATCGTACGGAGTTCTTTATTGTATTTAGATTTTGGGTATTTTTTCTTAAAAGTCTTAATATCCTCGATTACCTGATCGAACCTTTCTGACTTTTTATCGTAAATACTGTTATCAGCATACTCATATCCTGCTTTGATAATCAAAAATCTTACCTCTTCTGCTTTTTTACTAGCTGGAAAATCTTTTAACATGCTGTCAAAAGAGTAAATCGCTGAGTTATACTGCTTTAAGTTATAATATAGATAACCCTGATCGAAAGCTTTTTGTTCCAATTTAGACCTTAGTTCGTCGATTAGATCATTGCAATCTGAATTACGCTCACTATTGGGATACGAATTTATAAAAGACTGAAATGCATCGATGGCTTTTTGAGAAAAACTCTGATCTAGCGAAGATGTAGGACTCAGTCGGTAACTGCTGTATGCAGACATGTAATCACACTCTTCTTTCTTATCACTATTGTAAAAGCTTGTCGCAAAACTCTTAAAGTAATGGGTAGCAAGTATATAGTCACCTAGATTGTAATGAGTGTACGCATAGTTGTAAAAGAGACTCTCTGCTTCTTCTTTTCCTCTGAAAAAAGGAATTACTTGCTCGTACAAGGTCTGAGCATTGTAATAGCTCCCTTGTTCAAAATACTTGTCCGCAGATGCCAATACCGCAACAGGGTCTGGGTTAGACCTGATTTTTTCAAATTCAGTCTTGCACGATATCGAAAATCCGATGATCAGAAATAATAAAAGGCTTCTTATCATAAGGCTGCAAAATTACTACTATTTCTACTAACGATGACAGCTTTTTAATTGCCATTAAAATGAGGATATAAAAATGCTTTTTAACGTCGCATTAAGATATGCACCACTTCGATAAATATGGGAGTCGTCTATATAAGGGGAAACTAAAACTAGTGAGCTTCTGTTATTATATATGTATAATTTATTTCTTACCTTGAATCAAAAGAACGATACACATATGTCACAATTTACAGAGTCTAAAAATCCACTATTTAATAATGCCAAAATGGCCCAGACCGCTGGGATAGACCATTTGGAGAGAGCCACAGTAGACGGAGCGGTCAATAAGACCTATGTACTGATGGCGATATTGCTGATGACAGCATACTTTAGTTATCAGGCACCTTCATCATTATTTATGATCGGAGGAGCGATAGGAGGTCTGATTGTGTTTTTTGTAGTGATGTTTAAACCTCAGTATGCCCCTATAGGTGCTCCTATATATGCTGCTCTAGAGGGCCTATTTGTAGGTTCTATATCAGCAATGTACGCCTCGATGTATGCAGGGATCGTCTTGCAGGCAGTATCTCTGACCATAGCGACACTTTTTATGATGCTCATCATATATAAAACAGGAATCATTAAGGTGACCGAAAAATTTAAATCAGGAGTACTTATGGCCACTGGTGCGATATTTCTAGTGTACATGGCTTCGTTTTTGGGAAGTTTTATCGGTTTTGAAGTGCCATTTATCCATGAGTCAGGGATGATGGGTATCGGGATTACTGTAGTGATTATCGGAGTAGCAGCTCTGAATCTATTGATCGATTTTGACATGATCGAGAAAGCCGAGCAGAACAATTCTCCGAGTTATATGGAGTGGTTTTGTGCAATGGCACTGATCGTTACGCTAGTATGGTTGTACGTAGAGTTTCTGCGACTATTGTCGAAATTGAAGGATTAAGAGATACAGAAATAGATTGATGAACTTTGCATTTCAGAGCTTTCTTTTTTTCAAGAGAAGCTGGAATTTGATTTAAAACGTATTACTATTTTAAAGGGTGGTGCTTCTTTGATTTATATAGGAGGTAGCGGTCTTAGGGTTTTACCAACAAAACATTCTCTAATCTGCCAGCTCTATTCATACGGAATTGGAAGGTGTCTTTATTAAGCTTCAGTATTTTTACTTTTTTAGAAGACATACCGTTTTCTACAGTTTCTAGATAGTCTGCTGCGATCCAGTATTTGCCTTGCTCTGTTTCTACACCATAGTCGATGACGTACGTTTTGTCTGACTTAAAGTCAAAATCCATCTTGTTGTTAATCTTTTCACCGGTATCGATGATGCTCCAGTCTACAGTTTCCCATTTTCCGATGAGGTCTTTTTCATCGAATGTTGGTTGGCAAGAGCATAGTATGCATAGAAAGAAGAGCAGGCTTAGTGGATATTTCATTTT
>CALDEN010000183.1 GCA_937942405.1 uncultured Saprospiraceae bacterium | reverse complement strand
TGCAGAAGTGAAAGTTAAATGCCAATATTAGACTTGACTTTAAGAGACTAAAACGCCTCATTTGCCGTAAGGTAGAAATTCATTTTTCCATCACCACGAGCGATATCCAGTCTGATGTTGGTTCTATTTTCTCTATTAAGTATATATCTGAGACCTATTCCATAAGTCAGGTATTCTTCATTGGCAAAGAGATCAGACCACTTATCTGGCATCACATTATACGTATAGAACGCACTGCCTCTAAACCTACCCACTAACGGAAATCTTAACTCAGACTGGAGGGTAGCCATACTGTAACTGATAAATCGACGATCATCAAAACCTCTAGATCTACTCGCTGTAGAGATGTGAGCAAGATCATAAAATGGGGTCCCTGCTGTACTATGGGTAATCCATAACTGATGCCCGAGAACCCAGTCGTTTTTTAAATCTGAAAAGTATCGAAGATCGATGTCCGTCTTCAGATAATCGAAATCTGAAAAGAACCATCCTAGACTCTGCTCCACGGTAAACTCCGCATACAAGCCTCTAGAAGGAGCATTTATATTATCACGAGTATCGACAAAAAACAAGGCCATGGCATTGGACTTAAATCCTCCTTCCCATCCTATCGGTCGAGTCGCATCTAATAAGCCCCCCTCTTCTACTTCGTAGATATCAAAGCGGTCCATCTTATACCCTAGTCCTACATTAAAGACTTTATACAGCTTGCGAGCATAACTGAAATTAGCCCTTGGGAAATTAACATTATACACCTCATGGTCTTCAGATCGAGAATCTGCACCTATCCCAAAATAATTATAGAAATATCGATAGTATCCGAGCTCGCCCTTAAAGCGGTGCTTTCGTTGATTTTTGTAAATTTCGTATGCCGTGATGAATTCCACTTGCTTCTTGAGCGTAGCGATCGCTGCAAATAATATCTGAGAGGGACGTTCTTCCTCTGGAGCAGAGGCTTTTTTAAAGGTAAATATACCTGAAGCCCCACCGGCTAGACTCGTTTCTGGCAGATAAAAAACCACTGGTATTATGGTTTTGTTCCACACTAGAGAGTCCTTTGCTTCTTGAGCTATAAGACTGGATGGATTTAATAAATAAAAAGTACTTAAACCTAAAATGAATAAAAATTTAACGCTACTGTTCTTCTTCACCCATTTGGTTTTTACTTCTTAAATCGTTGAATACTTCATTGAGATTCCACATTTCATCCAGCGTTTCGTCCAAATAAATGTCGATATGCGGAATTCTTCTCACATGTTTTTTTATCCTCTGGACCAGCCCCGTTTTAAGCCTCCACATGTTGGTTCTCATTTTTTTAACCACATCATCCTTGTCATCGGCATTAAATACACTTACGTATACCTTGGCTATCCCTAGATCTGGGCTCATTCTTACTGCTGTAACCGTCACTAAGGCCTCTCCATATATGTATCTTCCTTCCATCATAAGTACTTGCCCAAAATTTCTTCTGACCAGTTCTCCCGTCTGTAATTGCCTTTTTGATTCTTTCGCCATATCTTATTTTCGCTGTAAAAATACACCACTTAATTATCTTGTAGAAAATTTGACGATTTAGTCCATTGAATAAATATCAATCCACATATCTAAATAGCTCTATAGAGTACCTCAAAGGGGTGGGTCCGGCTCGTGCTGATATCCTCAAAAAAGAACTCAATGTCTTTACAATCGGTGATCTACTCTTTATTTATCCCTTTAGATACGTAGATAAAACGCAGTTTCATCTCATAAAAGATATCTCCGATGATGGAGAAGTCGTTCAGATCAAAGGAAAACTCATCAGCTACGAACTGATCAAAGGCAAAAAGCAAAAAAGACTAAGTGCCTTGCTCAAAGGGAGCTCAGGGTTTATAGAACTCGTGTGGTTTAGGGGTGTAAAATGGATGGCCGATGCATTAAAAGAGGGAGCCGACTATGTGGTTTTTGGGAGGGTAAACATCTATGCCGGCAAGAAAAGCATTCCACACCCGGAGATCGAACTTTTGGCTGAAGCCAATGCAAAAAAACCTAAAAAACTAGATGCCGTTTATCACTCCACCGAAAAACTCAATGCTCGAGGATTAGAGAGTAAAGCGAGAAGGAAGCTGGTGCGTAATATTTTTGAAAAAATTTCTGAAAGAGATCTTCCTGAAAATCTACCAGACTATCTCCGAACCAAAATAAAACTCTGCCCTAGATTACAGGCCCTTCAATGGATTCATTTCCCAGAAAATGCCCAACAGCAACAGGCTGCCGAGGATCGCATAAAGTTTGAGGAACTCTTCTACTTACAGATGCGGCTGATCAGGTCCAATAAGCTCAGAAAACAGATTATTAAAGGTCCAGCTTTCAGCCAAATAGGAGAATACTTTAATCGATTTTATAAGGAAAAACTGCCTTTTGAGCTGACTGGAGCACAAAAACGGGTGTTAAAAGAAATCAGAGCAGATCTCGGGAAAGGCGTCCAGATGAACCGACTACTGCAAGGAGATGTCGGTAGCGGAAAAACAATGGTAGGGCTCTTATCGATGCTCATCGCTAAGGATAACAATTACCAATCGGCAATGATGGCCCCCACAGAGATCCTAGCCCAGCAACATTATCAATCCCTACAGGAATACCTAGAAGGGCTCAATATCCGAGTTGCTTTTTTAAGTGGATCTGTAAAAGGCAAAAAACGAAAAGTGCTCTTAGAATCCTTAAAAAATGGAGAGATCGATATCCTAGTAGGAACACATGCCCTCATAGAAAATCCCGTGATCTTTAAAAATCTGGGACTCGCCATTATCGATGAGCAACACCGATTCGGAGTAGCACAACGATCCAAGCTATATCTCAAAAACGATCGGGTAACACCGCATATACTAGTCATGACAGCGACACCTATACCTAGGACACTAGCCATGACCTATTATGGCGATCTAGATGTCTCTGTCATCGATGAGATGCCACCTGGCAGGAAGGAAATAAAAACCGTACATAAACGAGAAAACTATAGACCTAAGCTTTGGGAATTCATGAAATCCGAAATCGCCAAAGGTCGACAAATCTATATCGTATACCCGCTCATCGAAGAATCTGCAAAACTAGATCTCCAAAATCTGACTGATGGATATGAGCAGCTACTCGGCTTTTTTACCAGACCTACGTATCAAATGAGCGTTCTGCATGGTCGTATGAAACCTGCAGATAAGGATGCCGAGATGGAACGTTTTGTCCAAGGAAAGACACAAATCATGGTCGCCACCACTGTAATTGAAGTCGGCGTAAATGTCCCCAATGCCTCCGTCATGATTATAGAAAACACGGAACGTTTTGGTCTCAGCCAACTCCACCAACTCAGAGGACGTGTGGGCCGAGGAGCCGAACAATCATTCTGCATACTCATGTCGTCCAATAAGTTATCCAAAGAAGGTCGTGAACGTATCGCTACGATGGTCAGGACCAACAATGGATTCGAAATAGCAGAAGCTGACCTACGCCTGAGAGGAGCGGGAGACATTATGGGCACAAGACAGAGTGGTAGTGTCGATTTCAATCTCGTAAACCTGGTAACGGATACGCAGATCTTAGAAGTAGCTAGAGACTTGGCGATCAAAATTCTGGACAAAGATCCTCAGCTTCAGCAAGAATTTAATAAAAACATAAAGCACCACATCCTGCATCTTAATCGAGTACGCAAGGACTGGGCGATGATATCTTAGTATTCTACGACGAGTCTTCATCGAGACATAAAAAAAATGGCTCTCCACTCATCAAAATCCATTTTAGATACGTTTTACTCTTGATTGTTTAACCATTTAAACAGTGTTACCATGATCATACTCACGATTTCGCTCGTGGTGCTTCTGGTCTTTGGAGATCAGATCATCGAGCAAGCTTAAAAAATTAATTAAGCGTTCCATCGAAAAAGGACATATGCTTACTAGCGTTATGTCCTTTTTCTTTTTTACCTTAAGACTTCATGTTTATCAAAAGCTCACGTCTCGTTTTAACAGCCTTTATTTTACACGTTTCATTATTTGGCTTAAGCCAAATAAAAGGACTCGATCTATTGGGAGAAAAAGATAAACTGGTATTACCATTTGAGTATAAAAATGGATTTATACTTATTCCCATTAAGTACAATAACTTCTTGCCACTCAATTTTATTCTAGATACTGGAGCAGAGCATACCATACTTTTTAAGAGAGAATTAAACGATCTATTCGGACTACCCTACGATCAACGAGTAGAGGTTATAGGCTCTGACTTAAGCGAAATACTGGTAGCCTATATCTGTAGAAACGTACCTGTAAAATTAAACCCCGATCTAACTGTAGAACGAGATGTTATCGTCCTAGAAGAGGACAAAATGAGATTAGATGAAATAACGGGCATCCCGATCGATGGGATAATAGGAGCCGGATTTTTCAGAAATCTGATTGTTCGTTTTGACTTCAAAAAGAAAAAAATTCACTTTTATCATCCTGATAAATATGATTACACTAGGCTTAATGACCATAGCTCTTATGACATCGAAATAATAAATCGAAAACCGTACATCATCGGCCCTACTCAGATAAATGATCGAGATACTTTCAGCCTAAAGTTTCTTATCGATACTGGTGCTAGTCTTCCCTTACTCATCCATTTTAATGCAGACAGTAGCCTTTTGTTACCTCAGAAAGTTATTACCGGTAATCTAGCTATGGGATTAGGAGGAAATCTGAAGGGATATGTAGGCAAAATCAAAAAATTTGAACTGGGACAATATGCCTTCAATAATGTCATCAGTTATTTTCAAGAGGTCCGAGACTCAAAAGAAATACGTGATTTTACCATGCATCGAGAAGGCATCATCGGGACAGGTTTTCTTTCTAGATTTGATATGGCCATCGATTACCTGAATAAAAAGCTCTACTTAAAACCCAACAAAAATTTCAAAAAAGAATTTAAGTATGATCGCAGTGGGTTAATTCTTTTTGCCTTCGGCCCTAACCTGGATAAGTTCTATGTAACAGGCATAATAGATGATTCGCCAGCAGCCAGAGCCGGAATCAAAAAAGGGGATATCATCACCAAAATCGGAATATGGGGTACTAAATACTATACCCTCGAAAAACTGACTAAAAAATTCAGCGGTAAAGAAGGGAAAACCATCAAACTGACCATAAATCGGGCAGGTAAAAAGCTCAAAAAACGATTTAAATTAAAGGAGCTCTTTTAAATTCTACTTAGACAGGCAACCATCTCCTATATATCTGCATACCAAAAGTAAATAGACCATCATGTAGAAATTATGTTTCCACATGTCTATGTCCAACTCATTTCGTAACAGATTAAAATTATTAAAATGAAACAAAACTTACAACTTCTTGTATTTCGCTCGATGCTTTTGGCTTTTAGCGTATTTTCTTTTCAAACAGGAAATACACAAAGCAATTGTCAGGAGGTAGAGTCTACTTTACTCTTCAACTTAGATAATTGTTTTGCAGGAACCTCATTTACTGAATTTACAGCAGAACCTACTCAAGAGTCTTCTTTACTAGACATGAGTGTTTCAGGTAATCATTTGTATAGAAATAATCCTACTTATAATTCACACTCCTGTACAGAAGGGGTTAACGGATCTGTAGGAATGTGTATTACCTCTTTAAATTCATGTACATATGATGGAGATTCTGAAAAATCTCTAGTCATAGATATCAATCTAAATCCTATCGCAGGAGAAGCAAGACTAGCAGAAATAAATTTTTACGAAATGGCTCCAGAAGTATTTACGTGGACAGATGGCGGATCAGGCGTAAACAACTATCCTACGGTATTCGGTATACGTGTATCTCGAGATGGGAATGTAATTTATAATGAAACGGGTATACTAACTTCAAGGAATTATACAAAACAAATTATAGAATTCCCTAGCAATCCTGACTTTACAGTAAGTGAAAGTGAGACTTTTAAAATAGAATTACTTCCTTATTGTTTTGTTGGCAATTCAGGATTTATCTCTGTTTGGGATTTGGACGAAATAGAGGTAAAAGGAATGAGTACCACTGAGCCTATGGTACAAGGTGGGACGCTTTCTGGTGGTCCTTTTGAGATCTGCGTAGGTGATGGTGTTGCGGATATAATTAATCCAGGGGACATCACTCTAACTGGAAATACAGGAACCAACTCGCAATGGGTTGTAACTGATGACCAAGGAAACATCCTCGGTTTACCTCCCATGCCGTCTGCTGTAAACTTCGATGGTGCTGGACCAGGAACTTGCCTGATTTGGCACTTATCTTTTGAAGATGGACTTACGGGGGCTGAAATGGGTATGAACGCCAACGAACTACAGGGATGCTTCTCTCTCTCTAATCCGATAACTGTAGTTAGAAATCAACCTGATGGTGGGACGCTTACTGGTGGTCCTTTTGAGTTCTGTGTAGGTGACGGTGTAGGCGATTTCATTCCAGCTGGTGCAATCATAGCTTCAGGAGGCTCCGGAAATAATACTCAATGGGTGGTAACTGATGATCAAGGAAGCATACTCGGCTTACCTCCTACTTATGAGGCAGTTAATTTTGATGGAGCACAAGCAGGAACATGCTTAATATGGTATTTAAAATATGAAGATGGAATTAATGGACTTGTAGCAGGTCAAAACGCCAACGATTTACAAGGATGCTTCTCT
>CALDEN010000182.1 GCA_937942405.1 uncultured Saprospiraceae bacterium | reverse complement strand
TCAGGCCATCATCCAAAGAGCACTCGGAGCTAAAAATCTAAAAGAAGGACAAAAAGGATTGCTTATTGCGGCATTTTTCAAAATTCTAGGGCCACTCATCTTAGTAATTCCAGGAATGATTGCCTACTATATATTTAAAGGTGAATCACAGTTAGAGCTGGCTGATCAAGCATATCCAGAATTGGTAAAAACGGTATTACCTGCTTCGATGGTTGGTTTCTTTTCAGCAGTATTATTTGGAGCGATATTGAGTTCATTTAATAGTGCTCTGAACAGTTCAGTTACACTATTCGGTTTAGACATATACAAAGAACATTTCAATAAGAATGCAGATGACAAAACAGTGGTACGTGTTGGGAAAATGTTCGGCGTATTACTTGCTGTAATGGCGATGTTTGTAGCTCCGCTAATTGCCAATGCTCCAGACGGACTGTTCGGGTATTTACAAGAGATTAATGGATGTTATAGTATTCCTATTTTGACGATTATCGTCGTAGGATATTTGACAAAATATGTTCCTGCAATGGCTGCAAATGTTGCGATCATCCTAGGTGCTGTACTCTACTCTATCAGTCAATTCTTACTCAAACCGATGATGATTGACACTGCCATCACAGAAGCAAAAGCATCAGGAATAACAGATGCTGCTGCTCTTAAAAGTGTCGAAGTAGCAGCCTACCCGCACTTCTTACATGTGATGGCGATCTTATTTGTGATGAATGTATTGATCATGTTAGTCATCGGAAAACTGAAGCCTCGAAAAACAGAATTCGAACTTCCGTATACAGAACAAGTGGACATTACACCATACAAGTACGTAAAACCTATAGGATTAGCGATTATTATAACGGTAATACTATCATACGTTTACTTCTCATAAATTAGAAGCATATTATTCATTTGACAGAAGTAAAAACCGTTTATTTGAAAGCTCTTCTCAGTATTCTTTTTGCGATGCTATCCTTTTTTGGCTACAGCCAAAATCTACGCATCAATGAGATCGTTACTTCTAATTCTGAATATCTAGATGAAGACGGTGACTCACCGGACTGGATTGAATTATATAACAATAGTTCCAATAGCGTGAACCTCTCTGAATGGAGTCTTTCCGACGATAGTCTGCAACCCAGAAAATGGATCTTTCCTGATCTAGAAATAGCAGGAAACGACTACATTCTTCTATGGGCTTCTGATAAAGACAGGTATGAAAACCTACACCCTAACAGCCTCATTACAGAAGAAGATGAATGGACCTATGTCTTACCCAATGCCAATATTACTGACGAGTGGCGAGAACTAAATTACGACGACTCTAACTGGAGCTCAGGCCCATCGGGTATAGGTTACAGTGACGGAGATGACAACACGTTAATAAATAACAATGCAGATGTATTATATGCCCGTAAGAAGTTTAATATTCCCGACATTGCAGATCTGAAGGAGCTCATACTTCACATAGATTACGATGATGGTTTTGTCGCATTTATAAATGGAACGGAAGTAGCTAGAGCTAATATTACTGTCACTAACCCCACATACAATAGCTTTGCAAACGATGCTCGAGAAGCCATTATGTATCAAGGCAATGCTCCGGAACGATTCGACATAGATAACTTTGAAGACATATTACTAAATGGCGAAAACGTACTAGCTATTCAGGTCCATAACAATATTGCTGCTTCTTCAGATTTAAGCTTCATTCCTTTTTTAACCAGCATTCAGAAGACACCATCTTCAGATCTTCCGATAGAATTATTAGATTTAAGACCTAGCTTACTTCATACTAATTTCAAACTAAATTCAATAAACGAAACTGTATATCTCTTTGATGCAAATCAAAATCTCATAGATAGTCTACAAGCCACAAATCTTCCAATAAATGTATCTATCGGTGTGGATGAAAATGAGGCCATTTCCCTCTTTGAAGACACTACTCCAGGAGCCCAAAACTCGGATCCAATAAATGGGATTATTACAGAATCCATTGTATTCTCAGTTAAGGGTGGACCTTGTATTGGTTGCATAACTTTCCCGCTTACACTGAGTGGAAATCCAACGGGTTCAGAAATACGATATACGCTAGACATGACGATCCCCAATGCTGAGTCTACACTTTATACTAGTCCTCTTACAATAAATAGTACACAAGTAGTACGTGCTAGGATATTTAAAGAAGCTTATGTCCCATCTGCTACACAGACAGAATCTTATCTCCTTGAGGCCCAGCACTCATTACCTGTAGTCTCTCTAGTAACTGATCCTGAGAATTTTTTCAATCAAAATACTGGCATCTATGTTCTGGGAGATACTTATGAGAACGGCCTACCCTATTTCGGAGCCAATTTCTGGGAAGACTGGGAGCGAGACATCCATTTTTCTATTTATGAAGCAGATGGAATAAGCTCCTACTCTTTTGATGGAGGTACTAAAATATTTGGAGGATGGTCTCGGGCCAACGAACAAAAATCACTATCTTTTTTTGCTCGAAAACAATATGACGTCTCCGAGATCGATTACCCACTATTCGAGACGAGGCCATTTACATCTTATCAATCCTTTGTCCTTAGGAACTCCGGAAATGACTTCCTCTCGAGTAATTTAAGAGATGGGACACTGACCTCTATTCTCGATTACATGAGGCTGGAAACCGCCGCTTACAAGCCGACAGTCACCTATCTAAACGGAGAGTACTGGGGAATCATGAACTTAAGAGAAAAGGTAAACGAACACTTCCTAGCGAGTAGATACGGACTAGATCCTGACAAAATCGATCTCGTAGAGCTCAACGCTGAAGCAATCCATGGATCCGCAGATGAATATATAGAATTAAGAAATCTCATCGCTAGCACCAACCTTAATGATGACCAAAATTACTTTGATGTCACAGCGGCGATGGACATAGATAACTTTATCTTGTACAACATCATCCAGATATATATCAATAATACAGACTGGCCAGGAAATAATATAAAATTCTGGAAGAGTGACCGGACTAAATGGAGATGGATTTTCTTTGATACTGATTTTGGTTTTGGTAGATGGAATCCAAATGATTTTGGAAACAACACATTAGATTTTGCCCTAACGAGTAATGGCCCTAATTGGCCTAATCCGCCATGGTCTACACTCCTGTTACGAAGACTCATGATCAATCAAGTTTTTAAACATCAGTTTATAAACCAGTTTGCTGATGAGATGAACTCTACGCTTCTTCCTTCCAAAATTTCTGCTCTTATCGGTTATCATGCCGATCAGATTCAAAGTGAAATCCCTGACCACTTTAATCGATGGAATTCCAATTCGTTTAGCTGGAATACAACCATCAATGACATGAAAAATTTTGCAACTCGCAGACCTGCCTTTGTAAAAGACCATATATTGAGTGAATTCAATCTTCCGGCATATCACAGAATACGGATACAAAACACACAACTCACCAGAGGATATGTACAAATAAATAGCCTTACGATAAATGAGGATACTGTATGGTCTGGGGACTATTTTCAAGATGTACCGATAAAAGTAACGGCCATTCCGAGACTAGGCTACCGTTTCTCTCACTGGGAAGGTGCTCTGTTTTCTACTGATCCCGCACTAAGCATTGACATGGATGGAGACATGACTCTTATACCTATTTTTGAAGAAGACCCATTTAGCGGCACTCCCGTAGTCATCAACGAAATAAATTATAACTCCAATGAAAACTTCGATACAGAAGACTGGATAGAATTGCATAATCATACTGAAAATACGATTGATCTGTCTGGATGGAAACTTAAAGACGATGATGACGAGCATGTATATGTATTCCCAGACCAAAGCCTATTTGAGTCAAAACACTTCCTCGTCGTTACCAAAGATCAAGCTCAGTTCCAGAGTCT
>CALDEN010000181.1 GCA_937942405.1 uncultured Saprospiraceae bacterium | reverse complement strand
AAGGATAGGAGTCAAAAGGTGCGGTTATTATCTCACTTGTTTTGCTAATGGTCGCGGCATCTGGATCTGACCAGTCTAAATCTACTGACCATAACTCGATCTGATCTTGTGCTGTAGCCCCCCATGCATCATCCACCATCCTGATAATCATCGGATTACCTTCTGGTGTTACTATATCCCCAGCAACATTTAAAGGTGTAACCACTTGGAATCCAGGCCCACCGGAAATCCTAGGAACCGTTACTCTTGCAACATTTACGTCTGTCGCACCATCTAGTAGAGCTTGTCTATCTAAACAATACACAGGGATATCTCCTCCTTCATTTGTAGTAACTACATATGCATTTTCAAAAATCCCATACTTGGGATAATCTGGAAAAGATGGTGTCTGGAACTCGTATGCATTCCACTCCCCAAAAGGATCGTCTGTAACAGATACTGCCACTAATAAAAAATCTTGATTATTGGGGAATTCTGTAAACACCCATCTCTCTGCAAGTTGATCATAAAGTACGATGGGATCACCACCTGAATTCCTACCAAACTGACTCCAAAAAGCAGACATATTTGTAGGACCACTTACTGCAGATCCGTCTTTATTAAATACTTGAAATAACGTCGCATTGACCATCTGAATAAAATAATTCTTACCGATTGCTCCTGATGGATCTGGTGGTGTAGCATTAGAATTAGATGATCCGATGCCATCCATATCCACGATAGGATCCACTACAAAAGTGGTATTTCTTCCTGATGACTGCCATACTGGATCTACTCCATGAGGTAAAGCATCTTTGTTTACGGCTATGGTCGGTGTTTTATTTTTAAAATTGGGAAAGAATTTTTTAGGGTGATCTGCTTTTCTGTTCCTTATTTTATCCGGATCTATGGTCGGCACCTTATTAATGATATCTCTCAAAGGATCTGACTTCCCCAAAAAGGTGGCTTTAGAAACCAGTGTGGTTCCATCATACTTATTCTGCCCAATACTATTTTGAGGCAAAATCATTCCTAAACCAATCAACAAACAGAACATCACTTTTTTCATCTTCAAAATTTGACTTTACGTAATTTAGATTAATACGATTCAGAACAAGGTTTCCCCTACTTCCTTCTTTTAAACTCGCTATTTTCGTTCCAATCTGGCCAGTTTCTAGAGAATGCTAAATTAAGGCCTAGATTTAAATAAAGTTGTCCGTCCTGTAGCATTCCATCATAGTTCCATGTGGCTGGATCATATTCGTCAGAAGGCTGGTGATAATAAGTAGCTGTGTATTCTTTTAAGAATTCTTTGGCGTAAGCCTTGCCCTTTTCCTTATGATCTGTACGACCTCCTGCATAGATAGCCGGCACACCTACTTTGGCAAAATTAAAGTGATCAGATCTGTAATAATATCCTTTTTCTGGATTCTGATCAGGGAGTACATATCTATCTTGTTTTTTAGCTTCTGCTTCTAACACCTTATCGATATCTGACTGCCCATACCCTATAGCCGTTACATCATTCATTAAACCCATCGGATTTACTCCATCCATGTTAATGTTAGCTACAGTTTTTGCAATCGGAAATAATGGATGCTCACAGTAGTATTGTGATCCCAGTAGCCCTTGCTCCTCTGCAGTCACCATCGCAAACACAATGGATCTTTCTGGCTTTACTTCTGCTGTTGCAAAGGTTTTGGCTATAGCCAAAATCGTAGCCGTTCCTGAAGCATTATCGAGTGCTCCGTTATATATCGAGTCTCCCTCTATCGCATTACCGATCCCTAGATGATCCCAGTGTGCACTATAGATGATATACTCATCTGGATACTTAGACCCTTTGATATATCCGATGACATTATTGGTGACATCTTTTTTCACCTCATTAGAAAGTGATGCTGTGACTTTGGCCTTTAAAGGAACTGGCCTAAAGCCTGGCTTACGAGCACTTTTTATTTGCTCTGTGAAATCTAGACCACATGATTTAAAAAGTTGCTGAGCTCGTTCTAGAGAAATCCATCCTTTGAGTGCACAGTCATCGGCATCGGCTGATCGCTCTATCTCTAGCATCGTACCTGACCAAGAACTCTGGATTACAAACCATGGATAACCTGCAGAACTGGTCTCATGGATTAGTAATAATCCATCGGCACCTTGCCTATCTGCTTCTTCGTACTTATAGGTCCATCTCCCACTATAGGTCATGACATCTCCATTAAAGAATGTATCATCCCCTCCCCCAAAACCGGGATCGTTAACGAGTACGACTGCTGTCTTTCCTCTCATATCTATGCCCTCATAATCATTCCAGCCTCGGCTCTTATCCACTGTCCCGAATCCACAAAATACCAATTCTGAATCCTCAAGGGCTAACTGATCCGCCGCTCGCTGAGTATGGAGGACAAAATCTTTTTGATTACTCAGTACATGTGTTTTTTCTGGAGCATCTATACGCATCTCATCTCCTGGCTTTCCTGTAATTTCCATAAGGGGAACTTCTTGGAAATAGCTGCCATTATTAGCGGGCTCTAGGCCGATTTTCTCAAATTCGTTTTTAATATAAGCGATGGTTTTTTTCTCTCCCTCCGTAAAAGGTCGACGTCCTTCGTATTTGTCTGAGGCGAGCTCTTCTAGGTGTGTTACGATGTCTTGCTGATTGAGTTTTAGCTCAGGAGGAGTAGTTACGGATTCTTTACAGGCTTGTGTAAATA
>CALDEN010000180.1 GCA_937942405.1 uncultured Saprospiraceae bacterium | reverse complement strand
GGGTTATCTGCAGCATTGAACAAAAGTCCCGTTGGAAAATAATCCTCAATAAGTACATTTTGTACAGCTGCATTCCCTTGATTGAAAACTTCGATCGTAAATGTTACTTTATCGCCATAATCACATGTCGCAACATTTACCGTTTTACGTAATGCTAGATCAAATACCTCTATACGCTCGCAATCATGGTCATCTTCATCCGTTGAAGCTACTCCATCATTTACCGCTCCAGTTCCATCTCCATCTACATGGTTATCCGCAGCAGTGTTCACAGCACCTCCTGCATCGTTTCCATTAATGGAATCCGGAGTACTGTCTACATCTATTAAATTATTCCAATTAGCATCTTCTAAATAGTTAATTTCTGCACAGTTATCCCAATCCGTTACACCTCCCTCCGACTTAACAATAGTAAAGCAAATTTGTGTAACTAAAGTCTCACAAGCTGGTAAAGTTTTACTCTTATAAGTAGCTGTGTTAGAATTAGAAACGGCTTGCCAGTCAGGAGAGTTTGCACTATTCAAGGTAAATCCTGCTGGGAAGTAGTCCACTACACCCACACTCGCAATATCCACGTTACCTTGATTAATTATTTCTATATCAAAACATACTAAGTCGCCATAGTTATATGGACCTCCAGTAGCTTCTGTTTTTCTTAATGCTACATCCACGATTTCTATCCCCGCTACATCATGATCATCCTCATCCTCTCCCAAAATAGGACCTTTCCCTAGCATATTATCATCATCCGCATCTCCTGGAAGAAGAGCATTTTCCGATAAACTATTAGAGGCTGGAGTACTATCATAATCTTGTGCAGACATGTCCACTCCTGCATCATCTTGAGCAGCGGTAATTTCTGCATAGTTTGTCCAATCCTTAGCATCACCTGATTTAGGCAATACAGTAAGTTCGATAGGAATAACTGTACATGCATCTGGAGCCAATGGCGTAGAAATTGTAAAAACTGCATCTGTTCCATTTGGAGTCCATCCAGGACTGCCTCCTGCATTTAATGCAAAACCTGCTGGAATATAATCTGTAACATCTATATTATTTGCAATGATGTTACCTTGATTACAAACAGTAATATTAAACTGTACATCCTGACCATACACATATGGTGCAGTAGTAAATACTTCTTTTTTAAGTGCTAAATCGAAAATAGGAAGCCTCTCACAATCGTGATCGTCTTCATCTGTAGCGGCTACACCATCACCTATCGCACCTGTTCCATCTCCATCTACAAAATTATCTGCTGCTGAGAAAACTTGACCTCCAGCATCGTTTGTAGAAACAGCATCCGCCGTAGAATCTTTATCTTCTGTTGTAATATAATTTCCATTTTCATCTTGGAAAGCAAATATCTCAGCACAGTTATCCCAACCCGTCAAGTATTGCCCACTCTCAACACAACCAAGAACAGCACTTATTTGTACCGTTCTACTTTGTCCAGGATAAATAATCGAGTTTAAAACGGCTGCTGCATTACCCGAGAATGGATCAAAATTCCAAGTTGGGAAATTACCTGGCCCGAATGTCATTCCTGATGGGAAATTATCGAAAACAACCACATTTTCAACAGTAACATTACCTTGATTAAACACTTCTATTTCAAAAACTACATTACCTCCTGGAAGATAAGGCCCAGGTGTCAAAACGGTCTTACTTAATGCTAAATCTACTACTCTTATACCTGCTGGATCATGATCATCTTCATCCTCACCGAATATCAATCCTCCACACTCATTGATCTCATTATCATTATCATCTCCCTCACAAACAGTATTTTCTTCTGCACCATTCGAGCCTGCGAAACTATCCGCATCCGATGCACTTATATCTACACCTGCCGCATCAGCAAATGACAATATTTCTGCATAATTTGTCCAATCCTTTAAACCTCCGCCGGTTTGAATTAATTCCAAGTTTATAGTAATCGTTTCTGACGCTCCTACAGCTATAGCTGGTATAGTATATGTCGGCGTTGCCGTATTAGTCCATGCAAAAGCCGGATTATTGGCAGGATCAAAGACTAAACCCGATGGCAAATAATCTACAACCGCAACATCTGTTACTGCAACATTTCCTTGGTTAAAAACCTCTATTGTAAAGGTAACGATATCACCATATGCACAACTAACTACATTAGCTGTTTTACGTAAAGCGAGATCTATTATTTGAATTCTTTCACAATCATGATCATCTTCATCCCCGGCAGCTACTGTACCACCTACAAGACCCGTTCCATCTCCCAAAATATAATTATCAGCTGGCGAACCTACTGCTCCACCTGCGTCATTGAATGGATTAGTATCTAAATTACTATCTATATCCGTTAGATCATTCCATTCACTATCTTCTAAGTAATAAATCTCAGCACAATTATCAAAGTTCGTAGCCCCAACTAAATCCGTTTTAGTTAAAGTAAAACATATATCTACCGTTGTTGACGAGCAAGATGGCAAATTCTTAACATCATGTGTTATGGACAGAGGATTAGGTCCTTGATTCCAAGTTGGAAAACTTGCTGCAACAGGAATAAGTCCTGCACCATATGTGTCTATTATTTTAGCAGTAGCTATATCTACCGAACCTTGATTAAATATCTCGATTTCATAACATACTTGATCTCCATATTGATATGGACCTGAAGTGGTTTCCACCTTACTTAAAGCAACATCAACAATGTCAACTGAAGCAACATCATGATCATCTTCATCTTCACCTAAAGTCGGTCCTCTTCCACAAACATTATCGTCATCATCTGACCCCGGTGATACGCTAGATTCATGTGCTGCATGGGTTCCAGGTGTACTATCAAAATCATTACCAGTCATATCATTACCCAAATTATCTTGAGCAGAAACTATAGTTGCATAATTATTTAAATCTCCATCTACTAGTTTTTGGCCTAATAGAAGGTTTATCACAACACTTTCACATTCACCTTCTGCAATTTGATTTGGAATGGTCGTTTCAGGATTTCCTCCTACAAGACTCCAAGCTCCAGCCAAAGCCGTATTAAATGTAAAACCTGGTGGCAGAATATCTCTTACGACAACATTTGTTGCCACAATAGTACCTTGATTACACACTTCTATCTCGAAGGCTATATTTCCGCCATAACTGTATGGAGGTAGAGATACTACCTTTTTAGTAAGGGCTAAATCAAAAATTTCCAGCATATCTGGATCATGATCATCTTCATCTCTTACTCCGTCACCATCCTTGTCGCTTCCATTGTCCGTTATCCAGTCATCACTATCAAAATTAGGCACACCACCTGCATCATTTGAGACATCATTATCGTAGGTAGAATCAAAATCACGAGTGAAGAATACGTCTCCATTTTTAGCGGAAAGAATCTCCGCATAATTCGTAAAATCATTCATCCCTTTTCCACCGATTAATTCAAATTCAATAGTAATTATTTCAGATCCTCCTGGAGGTATAGGTGTAGTAATTATGCCTGTTGCTGTACTTGTAGCAGCGTCTAAAACCCAATTGGGGTTATTTGTCGTAAGCTCTATTCCACCTGGTATGTAATCTATTATTTGCACCTCATCTGCATCGATACTTCCTTGATTAAAAATCTCTATTTGATAGGTAATAATATCTCCTACTTGTAAAGGACTAGCGGCTGTTAACAATGTTTTTCTCAATGCCAAATCAAAAATAGGAGCTGTACAATTATCTGTATCGTCTTCATCAGCAATAACAGTACCTGGAGTACTATCTACATCCTCTTGAAAGCCAGCAACATCTTTCTGAAAGTGTATTAATGCAACATTATCTAAATTTCCAAAAGTTGCACAATCATCAATCCTAGTTTCCATAGGAAAAGTGATACACTCACCTGCCAATAGACCGGTGGCTGGCAATAATCCATTGGATCTACTTATTTCCAAACTCAATGTAGTAAGAGCTGTAGTTGCTGTTACAACATTCCATCCTCCTCCAGCTACAAGATTATAACCACTTGGTAGATAATCATATATTTCAACACTATCCAGAGCAGATTCCCCTTCATTACATATTTCTAGTTCGAATGTATAGGTATCACCAGCATATACAGCGGTAATATCACTAGGACAGCTTTTTGTTAAAGATAGATCGAACTCACATCTTTCAACAATTAACTGAGTTTCGGCTTCAGCAGAACATCCATTTGTATCTGTTACTGTTACACCGAATGGCTCGGACACCGAGGTTACATAGTTCGTGGTATTTGTTGAAGTAAAAGTACCATCACTCCATTCATAAACAAGTGGGCCATTTCCGCCATCATCTGCATCAGCTGTGATTAGAACAGCTTCATTTTCACAAACATTCATAGAAACTGGAAGTGTGACGTCAATATCAGCACATATAGTATAAAAACCAAAATCTAAATCTTTGTTATCGACAATGGGACCATGAACAAGAAATGCCATTGGTTTTCCAATAAAAGGGCCAAAAGTGGCATAGGACCCATCCGAATCAATGGCATCATCGAAACCTACATTTAGAGTAGTTGGAATAACAGGATTCAAATTTCCAGGTTCTGTCAGTACATCTTCTATTACAACATACTTAACTCCAGCAGTACCATTAAACAAGGTATTTGCATTGGTAAAGTTATATAATCCTGCTCCATCTGTAACAGTTTGACCTATAACCACAAAATTTCCCGGTGTAGTTTCATTATAGACCCAAACTCGTACTCCTGCATAAGGAACATCTGTTGCATCTTGAATGCCATCATTATTGGCATCGTAAAAAACATAATTACCGAGGCAATCTTGAGAGTGTATTGAATTAAGTGGAAGTAGGCTAAATATACCAAGAATGATATACGATGAGAATACTGGATATAACCAGCTCAAGTGAGACCTTAACATTGGTGTGTAGTTTAATTATTACTACAAAAATAGTAAAACATATTAAATAATATAATATATATAGAAATTTAACTTATAAGTACTTACAGATAACAACTTTTTATATGTAAAAAATAAAAGATGAACAAAACAATCACCCGTGTTCAATAGGTTGATTTTCAGTCAATTATAAACTTGTAGTGGATTTGTGGTAATAATTAAATTTTTCGAGACTATCTGTAGGGGTGATTAGGCATGAAATGTGTCCGATTATTAGCAAAACAGTTACAACTTCCAATATTAATTGTAGAAATGCCTTTTTCGAGCGTTGTTTGCAGCACTATTATAGAGCGTAATGCTAAGTATTAAATAATTTGAGAATATTTTAAGCTTTTATAGATTGAATTTGAGAAAACTATCGAGCTTGATTTATTACATTCTAAGTTCTAACACAAAACACTTAAAAATGAAGAATTTTTACCTCGTAAAAGATCAGAATCCACCCAAAGGGTTTGGCTTTTCTTTTCTTTTGCTTTGTCTATTTCTCCTTTTGTCCAACACAAATATGATTGGTCAATGTGAAATAGAAATTTCAAATGGAGAAGGTACTCCTGTTGATGTCATAGAAATCTGTCAAGGAGATGGTGCATACCTGACCGTGGGAGATGAAGGCGTTGGATTGCCTGTCGGTACTACCTTTAATTGGGGAGCACCGATTTTCCAGTCAACATATTCTGTAATAGTACATCCGACTACCAATGCGACGTACAACGTAACAGTAACTTATCCTGATGGCTGTGAGGCCACTGATCAAGTTCAAGTAAATGTTACTGTACCTCCAACGGCGATCATCAATGAAGCTGATATAACTGATGCCAGTTGTGGAGGTAATGATGGAAGTGTAACTGCTTCTGCTGGTGGTGGTGCTGGAGGATATTCCTATAAATGGAGTGGAGGTGCTACAGGTTCTACATTATCGAATGTGGCTCCAGGAACTTATACTGTAACTGTTACGGATGCACTAGGTTGTTCTGGTACTGCTGTAGGAGTCGTAGGTGTTAGTGGGAATGATGGAGTAAGTGGTAATGTTTACGGGGATTATAATTATGATGCTACGAATAATCAAATTTTCCAAGGTTATCCAAACTTAGTAGTTAATCTTTTTGATAATAACAATACTGTAGCTTATACTACAACTACGGATGCAGACGGATTTTATCAATTCAGTCCTGATTTTGCAGCTGGAGATTGCTATAGAATGGAATACCAAATTCCAGCTGGGTATGCAGTTACAACAAATGGTATTACTACTACCGCTGGAGCTGTTATAAATAATACTCAAATTAGATTTATCTGTGGTCCTTCTTGTGAAGAAAACTTAGCAATTTCAGTCCCTTCTGATTACTGTCATACTGACGATCCTACTGTTGTTGTAGCTTGTTATGTAAATGGTGATCCATTATTAGGTGGAACTGCTGGAACTTTAGATGCAATTGTAACTACAAATTATACCAATGAAGGATATGTCGGCCAAGCCGCATACTCTCCTCCTACACATGAAGCTATTTCTTCTGAGGTAGGTTCTTTATATGGTATCGCTTATGATAGAATAAATGAAACTTTATATTACGGTTCTTACCTCAAAAGACATGTCGGTTTAGGATCTGAAGGTCTAGGTGGAATTTATATTCAAGATTTTGGTGATGGTAAAATACCTACACCTTTTATTGATGTAACTGCTGATGGTGTGAATGTCGGTACTGTTACTGGAAGAGATTTACCTGCTGATTATGGTTCTCCTTCTTATGATATCGATGCTTTTAGCAAAATCGGTAAAGTAGGATTGGGAGATATCGATATGTCGGATAATGGAGACACACTTTACGTGATGAATCTATTTAATAGATCTATGGTACTATATAATGTATCGGATACATTAAATCCTACTTATATAAGTGAAATTCCTGTTCCAGTTCCTGCAGGATGTCCTGCAATAGAATGGAGACCTTTTGGCTTAAAATATTACGGAGGTAGAGTGTATGCTTCTGGAACATGTTCAGGAGAAATCACTGGAGGTACTCCTACAGGTCATGTATTTATATACAATCCTTTGACTGGTTTTGATCCTTCTCCTATTTTATCATTTCCTTTTGACTTTACAAGAGATGCAGCTTTTGGTTGTGGTGCCACAGCTGGTCACCCAGGAGACTTTTGGAGAGCTTGTGATGATACA
>CALDEN010000179.1 GCA_937942405.1 uncultured Saprospiraceae bacterium | reverse complement strand
GATGCCTTACGAGGAAAATGTAGATCGAGTACGAACTGCAATACTGGCTGAGGTAGAAACACTTACTGTCGTCAAAACAAATCCTGCCCCAGCTGTAGACATTCAAGAGTTTGACAGCCATAATATTAAGATGGGTCTATTTATATATACAACCCCTGAAAACTACTGGAAGACGTATTACCAAGGCAATCTTGCTATCAAAAGAGCCTTGGGTAAAAACAATATAAAAATGGCTTACTCTGAAGGTATCGAACTCGGTAATATCGGAGCCAGTTAAAAATAGATAAAACAGAATAAAGGGGAAGGGCTAATTGGTTCTTCCTTTTTTTTTAGTATTCCTGTTTCAATACTCCCAAGTAAGTACTTCAGACTATCAGATCCTTATTAAGAATTCGACTACCTCGTTCTCGGCGGCACAGGATCATCTCCCATCCCTCCCCACGGGTGACATCTCCCTATGCGTTTTATCCCTAGCCATAGTCCTCGGATAGCACCCCACTCCTCTACTGCTTGCAACATATATGAGCTACATGTGGGTGTAAATCGACAATTAGGTCCGAGTAGAGGCGATATCAGTTTCTGATAAAAACGAATGGGTATAATAATAAGCCACTTCATTATCTAATTATATAACGTTGCCGAAAGCTGATCTACATCTAATATCTCAAAAGCCTCTCTGGCACCGTCTACTTTAAAGGATACGATGTTTTTCTGATCGCCATACCTCGTGGTCATGATCTGATTCTGAATATATAATTCATTTAAACCATAGTCTTCGACTTGTAGATAACACCATACTGCGAGGAGATCTTCTGAAGTTTCTTTTCCTACAAAACTGAGTTTTAAATTTTGCGTTTTATCTCTCAGGATAAATCGTTGCTCCAAATACTTTAAGAGGTACTCCTCAGCTTGTTCTGATTCTCGCTCAGTGCATAGATAGAGTTTATCCCCTCCCATCTCTTTAAGCTCAGCTTCTAAATCGTCCAAAAAAATATGCAAACTCACCTGTAATACCCTGCGGTCTGACTTATAATGGATCTCTGCTTTACTGATATGTATATCATGAACTGTAGATATATCAGAACCAATGAAGAGCGTTAACAATAAATAAACTAGTATCATACGAGTTATAGACGATGCGTTTACTAAAACAGTGTGCTTAAATGATAAAAATATCCATTGGTCGATAGATCTAAGCTGTTTGCCGAGTCTCTCTAAAAAACAGACACTTTAAGAATTTCTTAACGTGTTATATATGTCAGTCAAAGGAGCCTGAATTATGATACTAGGTATTAATGATTCAGGTCAAAAATAGACCTTCGGCTTTAGTAGAGCCGGAGGTCTTAACAAAGATAAATCAAAAAACAAGCATTTATGAGCTTGTCGCCTTTTATGAGGGCGTAGAGCTTTTAATAATAGATGAGCCCTTAAGTTCTTTATGAGAGCTTAGGGCTTTACTGTTTTTAGATTTTGTGCTATCTTGCATATATGGAATTGCCTATTGTAGAACGAGACGACTATAAGCCTAGCTTAAAAGATGCCGGAAAATCGATTTCTTTCGGAGGGCTGCTGTTCTATTTAGGCACATTATCTCCTGATTTCCCGATCATGAATACCTTCTTAATCGGTTTTGGAATCTATGTAGTTTATACTGGCTTTAAAGAGCTCTATCTCGCTCTCAAGTAATATCTTCAGTAAGTCTGTTAATAAAAAAAGGCCCACAGTTTACACTGCAGGCCTCATCGCTAACATGTTGATGGGATTAATGAACTATCAACTTACCAGAATAAACTAAGTTGTCAGCATGCACTAATCGTATCAAGTAGGTTCCTTTTACCAAATTATAATTAGCAAGATCCAAAACATTATCTCTTAAAGTAGTTCGGACCATACGCTTACCGATAATGTTACTTACCTCGATAGTCAGACCATTAAGATCATGATTTGTAAAATGGACCGTACTATTCAAACTGGTCGGATTAGGAGATACTACGATCTCCATGTTATAAGGGTTTTCAATGGTGGATACTGAAGCGTCTTCTATAAAGTCTGTTCCGATTTCTAAAAATGTAGTGTTGGTTCTGATGGGCTCGTTAAAATCAAAATAGATATCGGCATTATTATTTATCACTATACCATCTGGTAGATCAGCAAGCATGTCTATTGTAAAACTTACGTAACCATGGGAAGCCGCCTCGTTTGCTGTACTGTCTACCAGTAGTATATTGTCAAAAGTAAATTTTACAACATTATCCTCAAGAGCGATCTCATTTCTATGACTGGCACTTGCATATCTAAATGTAGATAAATCTAGAAATTCTGATAACGTATCTATAACCACTACTCTAAAAGCGGTGTCTGTTCCTGTATTCTGGAATCTTATTTTGTAATTGATCGTCTGATCGTTCTTTACATAGTGCTCATCACCATAACCTGCAGGGAAACTCGCTTTATCATTAGGGTCATACGATCCGATATTTTCTTGGCAGTCCCAGTCAGTATAAGGCAGATAATCTCCAAGTGAATAATCATTGATAAATCCTGTAGATATTTCTCCGTTCTCATCAGTACCGCATCCCTCTATAAAAGCAGTCGCAAACTCATCATATGGAAATCCGACTTGCTGTCCTGCATTAAATCTATACGTAGATCCGTTAGATGGAAAAGAAAATTGGGCTGAAGCCAATGCATCTAACGTAAAGTTTCCTACCTCTGTCATTACATCGTCTTCTACAACGATAAATTCTGCAGCACTGAGCATGTCCTCGATCCCTGAATTCTGAACAGTAAAACGTACACTATCTCCATCACATGAGGCATCTACCTCTATTATAGGGCCTGTCCACCCCTGCAAAGCATCTCCACATGAATCTTGCGGATATATGTGAGCCACTGTACAATGAGTCTGTCCCAGCTCAGCATCACAACTTACATTTACGACTAAGCTTATGGTACCACATTCTAAGCCTACTGTACCTAAATCAAAAGTCAATGTCTGACCTGTCTGAGTATATGGTACTGAAGCACTCGCTATTGTGAGAAAATCATCAAGCTCCACCTCTATGTATGCATCAGTAGCATCGGCTGTTCCATAATTACAATATTCTATCGTATAGGTATTATCAAAACATCGTCTTAAAAAAGGAGTGGAAATTGCCACTTGCATAAATGGACAGAACAATACCGCAGTCGCTGTAAAATCTGCGGTCTCCTGATCACCAATATTAGGTAAGCTGACAGAAATATTATTATCACAAAATCCCCACATCGTACTATACGGATATGCTGTTACTGTATAATCACCTGGCTTCACGACTCTCTTATAAGCTCCTGTATCGTCAGAACTCACATAATAGGTATCTGTTGAGTTTTCAATTTTTACGATCCAGTCTTGTAATCCGGTAGGATTAGAAATCATACATCCTAGATCATCATTTCTACTTATGTTTCCATCTATTTTTGCCCCGTTAGAAGTCAGTTGTGCAGGAGAATGATTAAGACAAAGTTGCTGATCATTCAATCCGATAATTTCGGTAGGAATACCGTTTACACCAGAATTAGCAGGAGCAATGTCTAACTCTGTATCACCATTATCTAATACATCAAATTTTAAACTAAATAACACCTCTCCTCCTAAAAAATCTACCGCATCAAAAGGGGTAAACCATGCGACATTAAGCAGTCCTGGAGCCGCTTCATTAAAACTGATACCTGAGATATTTTCAATAGCACCTGGCTCGACTCCACTAAAACTCAGAATATCTCCATCATAGGTATTAGACCATTGAAGGCTAATGATAGACTGGGCATTCAATGCCACAACATCTACAATGACTTGGTCGATACCTACATCATCTACAAAATCCAAGAATAATGTATCTATACAAGCCGACGAAAAAACCTGAATAGTACCCCAGCATGAATTTCCAGTAATTGGGTCAGTAATCGTGTAGAAATAGTCGGTATTCTGAAATACTTGAAACGTTACTTCATCGATCCCAGTAATTACATCAGAAGAATCTTGCTCATTGATTAATTCAATCCCCATTCCAGGAGCTGCGGGCTGTCCTTCGATAAGCATATCTGAAGTGATCACAACTGTACCATCTGCAGTTGTGGAAACAAATAAATTGTCGTTACAAGCCAACTGGCCATAAACATTAGAGCCGAAGCAAAAACTCAGTCCGAGCAGTAGAAGGAAAAGGTGGAACTTTTTCATAATCGTATATTTTTTGTGTTCGTGGAATTCTTATTATACCACAAATATGCAGCAGTATTACAAGAATAAAAACAACATTAAACCGCTTTTGTACAAATTTTAATTACACTAATTAATCTTAATATATTGATATTCAGTAATTTATAATTATTATTGTACAATGTTTGAAAATAAGCTTTATCAACTTTTAGTGCAATTATCCGATAAATCCATTGCTGATATTGCTCATTATCTCGATTCCCCTTCGATTAAGAATAGAGAAATCACACTACTTTTTAGTATTCTTAAAGATAATTTGGCTACAGCCAAAAGCGAACTAACTAAAGTTAAAGTCTTCAATATACTCTATCCTCAGCGATCATACGATGACCAAAAATGGAGATTACTTAATAGTCAACTTCTAAAAAGAATAGAAAATCATCTCGTTGGACAGAGATCCGTCATCGAGAATACTAGATATCATCTGGACTTACTCGCATATTACAAAGAGCAAAACCTAAAATCCCATTATGAATCTCAGCTAAAGCGAACGGTAAAATATTTTGAGAAGAGCAAAATCCAAGACGCAGACTATCATGACCAACTGGTCTATCTCGAAGATGAAAAATCGAACTTCTTATTAAGTCAGAAAAGAAATCAACAACTCAATATTCAAGAAACCCTTGACCAAACAGACGTAGCCTTTCTTATTAAAAAATTAAAATTTGCATGCTCCGCACTTGCCCATAAATCGATATATACAATAGATTACGATATGGGGCTATTAATGGAAGTGGAAAGCCGAATTACAGATTTCGATTTAGATAAATACCCGGCACTGGATATGTATTACACCTGCTATCAGATGCTTAAAGAACCAGACGATCTAGTAAAGTTTGAAAACTATCGAATAAAAACGATCAGCCTTCAGGGGTATTTTGAGACATCAGAAATACGCAACATCTATCTACTCGGAATCAACATGTGTATCCGTCGACTAAACAAGGGCGAAAAGCACTTCGGTAAAATCGGTATGCAGATGTACGAGGAAGCCCTAAAAGCAAAACACCTCCTCATCAACGGTAAACTA
>CALDEN010000178.1 GCA_937942405.1 uncultured Saprospiraceae bacterium | reverse complement strand
GAAGAGCAATTAGTTTCATTCGAGGATGATTCTAAATCGTATAACTTAACAAAATTTGTAAGAACAAATCAAGGATCTTGTATTAACCTAAAGCCACTTGTAAGAGTAGGTGATAGAGTTAAGAAAGGAAGTTTGCTTTGTGATGGATATGCTACAGAAAAAGGAGAATTGGCTCTAGGCCAAAATCTGATGGTAGCATTTATGCCTTGGAAAGGGTATAATTTTGAGGATGCGATCGTATTATCAGAAAGAGTCGTAAGAGAAGATGTATTTACATCGCTACACATTCAGTCTTTTGAGATCGATGTGAGAGATACAAAGTTAGGAGAGGAAGAATTGACAAATGATATTCCTAATGTAAGTGAAGATGCTACAAAGGATCTTGATGAAAATGGGATTATAAGAGTAGGAGCATGGGTTAAAGAAGGAGATATTTTGATCGGAAAGATTACGCCAAAAGGACAATCGGATCCAACTCCAGAAGAAAAACTTCTAAGAGCCATATTTGGAGACAAAGCAGGAGATGTAAAAGATGCATCATTGAAAGCACCTCCATCTACTAAAGGTGTAGTAATTAATAAACAACTTTTCGCTAGAGCGAAAAAAGATAAGTTCCAAAAGGTTCAAGAAAAAGAATTGCTTTCTAAGTTAGATGACAAGCATGCAATTACGTTGAATGAGTTGAAAACTGTTTTGGTTGATAAATTGATGATTCTTACAAAGGATGTAAATTCTGAAGGAGTAAAGTCAATCTACAACGAAGAGGTAGTTCCTAAAGGAAAGAAGTTTACTAATAAGACACTTAAGCAGATAGACTACTCACAAGTAGATTATACTGGATGGACTAAATCTGATGACACTAATAAATCTATAGCTAGATTATTACACAATTACTCCATTAAGGTTAACGAAGAAGTAGGTAGATATAAGAGAGAGAAATTCAATATTAGTATTGGAGATGAGTTGCCAGCAGGGGTATTGAAACTTGCAAAAGTTTACATAGCTAAGAAGCGTAAACTTAAAGTAGGAGATAAGCTCGCAGGAAGACACGGAAATAAAGGAATCGTTTCTAGAATAGTTAAGCTAGAAGATATGCCTTTCTTAGAAGATGGAACTCCTGTTGATATTATATTGAATCCACTAGGTGTACCATCAAGGATGAATCTAGGGCAGATATTCGAGACCGTTTTAGGATGGGCTGGGGTAAAGCTAGGACTTAAGTTTGCAACTCCGATTTTTGATGGAGCGAGTTTAGCGGAGATCGATGAGTATATCAAGGAAGCGGACCTTCCTACATTAGGCCAGACCTATTTGCATGATGGCGAAACGGGAGATCGTTTCCACCAACAAGCAACGGTAGGTGTGATCTACATGCTGAAGTTATCACACATGATTGATGATAAGATGCATGCAAGATCGATCGGACCATACTCATTGATTACTCAGCAACCACTAGGTGGTAAGGCACAGTTTGGAGGTCAGCGTTTTGGAGAGATGGAAGTTTGGGCATTGGAGGCATATGGAGCTTCTAATATCTTGAGAGAGTTACTTACTTTGAAATCTGATGATATCATCGGTAGAGCCAAAACTTATGAAGCCATTGTTAAAGGAGATAATCTCCCTAGACCTAATATTCCGGAATCATTCAATGTACTGGTTCATGAATTGAGAGGATTGGCTTTGGATGTGAAGTTTGACTAGTGAGTGTTATTAATTATTGAATAATTTTTTCTTAGAAATATAAATAGCATATGCCATTTAAAAAGAAAATTGAAAATAGAAAGAACTCTGATTTTAATTCGATTACGATCAGTCTTTGCTCACCAGATGATATTCTAGAGAGATCATATGGAGAGGTTCTTAAACCAGAAACGATCAATTATCGGTCATATAAGCCAGAAAGAGATGGTCTCTTTTGTGAGCGTATATTCGGTCCTGTAAAGGATTTTGAATGTTATTGTGGTAAGTATAAGAGAATCAGATATAAGGGGATCGTTTGTGATAGATGTGGTGTAGAAGTTACAGAGAAGAAAGTGAGAAGAGAGCGTATGGGGCATATCAAATTGGTAGTTCCTGTAGTACACATTTGGTTCTTTAAATCTTTACCGAATAAAATAGGATATCTTTTAGGATTGTCATCTAAGAAATTAGAGACAATTATTTATTATGAAAGATATGTCGTAATACAACCGGGTGCACTTGAAGAAGAGTATGCAGTAAAAGATCTTCTTACTGAAGAAGAATACTTTGAAGCATTAGATAAATTAGAAGAAGGAAACCAAGCCTTACCTAATGAGGATCCTAAGAAATTTATTGCTCTCATGGGAGCAGATGGTGTCAAAGGATTATTGGAGAGATTAGAACTGGATACATTATCGTTTGATCTTAGACATCAAGCAGCCAATGAGACTTCTCAACAGAGAAAATCAGAAGCATTAAAGAGATTGAGAGTTGTAGAGGCATTTAGAGATGGACATACTCGTCAGGCAAATAATCCTGAATGGTCTATCATTCAATATCTTCCAGTTATTCCACCAGAGCTTAGACCATTGGTTCCTTTGGATGGTGGACGATTTGCGTCTTCAGATTTAAATGATTTATATAGAAGAGTTATTATACGTAATAACCGTCTAAAGAGACTTTTAGAAATTAAAGCTCCTGAGGTAATTCTTAGAAATGAGAAAAGAATGCTCCAAGAGGCTGTCGATTCTCTTTTTGATAACTCTAGAAAATCCAATGCGGTAAAAGCAGAAGGAGGTCGATCGTTAAAATCTTTGAGTGATATACTTAAAGGAAAGCAAGGTAGATTTAGACAAAATCTATTGGGAAAAAGGGTTGACTATTCTGGTAGATCTGTAATCGTTGTAGGGCCGAGTCTTAAAATACACGAGTGTGGTCTTCCTAAGGGTATGGCTTCTGAGTTATTTAAGCCTTTCGTTATTAGAAAGCTTATAGAACGAGGAATCGTTAAGACCGTTAAATCTGCAAAGAAACTAGTTGATAAAAAAGATCCTGTTATCTGGGAGATTTTGGAAAATATATTGAAAGGGCATCCGATCATGTTGAACAGGGCCCCTACACTTCACCGTTTATCTATTCAGGCTTTCCAGCCAAAATTGATAGAAGGTAAAGCGATTCAATTACACCCTCTAGTATGTGGTGCATTCAATGCCGATTTTGATGGAGATCAGATGGCAGTACATGTACCATTGAGTCACGGTGCGATATTAGAAGCTCAGTTATTGATGCTGGCT
Source organism: uncultured Saprospiraceae bacterium (assembly GCA_937942405.1). Taxonomy (GTDB): domain Bacteria; phylum Bacteroidota; class Bacteroidia; order Chitinophagales; family Saprospiraceae; genus JAHDHU01. Next base: position 4,867 of record CALDEN010000178.1, on the reverse strand, counting down.
TCACATAATATGTTGAACCCTCAAAACGGTTCTCCGATCACACTTCCATCTCAGGATATGGTACTCGGTCTATATTATTTGACCAAAGAAAAAGTATCTACTCCAGATGATCCTGTAAAAGGAACAGGTATGACTTTTTATTCTGCGGAAGAAGCAGAAATAGCATACAACGACGGTAAAGTAGATTTACATGCGGCCGTAAAAGTAAAAGCAAGAATAGAAAACGAGCTCGGCCAGATGGTTCCTGCCGTAGTGGATACTACAATGGGTAGAATCATATTCAATAAGGCCGTTCCAGAAATGGTACCTTATATTAATGATCTACTTACTAAGAAAAATCTAAAGAGGATCATCTCTAATGTGATTACACGTACAAACTTTGCAATCACAGCGGTATTTCTAGATAAGATCAAAGATTTAGGATTTAATTGGTCGTTTAAAGGTGGTCTATCATTTAACCTCGGAGATCTAATCGATCCGACTATTAAGGAGAGAACGCTACTAGAAGCACAAAGCGAGGTAGACGAGGTCTGGGAAAATTATAACATGGGATTAATAACCTCTAATGAGCGTTATAACCAGGTTATCGATAAGTGGACCTATGCCGATAATAAGATTACGGATACGCTGATGCAAGAATTGGCAGAACACAAAAAAGGATTTAACTCGGTATACATGATGTTGGATTCTGGAGCAAGGGGATCTAAGCAGCAGATTAAGCAGTTATGTGGATTGAGGGGGCTGATGGCAAAACCTAGAAAATCAGGAGATACGGGTGGAGCGATTATCGAGAATCCGATACTCTCTAACTTCGTACAGGGATTATCAGTACTTGAATACTTTATCTCTACTCACGGTGCACGTAAAGGTCTTGCCGATACCGCACTGAAGACTGCCGATGCAGGTTATCTTACGAGAAGATTAGTGGATGTATCTCAGGATGTAATCATTGAAGCAGAAGATTGTGAAACGCTAAGAGGTATAGCCGTATCAGCATTGAAAGAAAATGATAAGATCGTTCAAGATCTATCTGAAAGAATAGTAGGACGATATAGTCTTTATGATATCGAAAACCCAGAAACGGGTGAAGTCATTATTAAGGAATCAGAATACATTACACAAGCATTGGCGGAAGCCGTAGAAGAGGCTAATGTAGAAGAAGTACTGATCAGATCAGTGCTTACTTGTGAAGAGCCTAGGGGAGTATGTAGAAAATGTTACGGTAAGAATCTTGCTACGGGAAGAATTTGTGAAAGAGGAGATGTAGTAGGAATTATTGCCGCTCAGAGTATTGGGGAGCCGGGTACACAGTTGACATTGAGAACATTCCACGTAGGGGGTGTCGCTTCTGTAAGTAAGACAGAAAACGAAATCCGTTCTAAATTCGAAGGAATTCTGGAGTTTGACAACATCAAAACAACAGAATTTAAAGAAGAAGGAAAGACAACGAATATTGTTCTTTCTAGATCAGGAGAAATAAAAGTACTCGATAAAGAGACAGCTAAAGTTTATACCACATTGCACATTCCTTACGGAGCGAGCTTGATGGTAAAAGACAAAGCGACGATCGGTAAAGAAGATTTGATTTGTTCTTGGGATCCATTTAACTCAGAGATTATTTCTGAATTTTCTGGTGTTATTCAGTATGATGACATCGACGAAGGGGTAACATTCAGAGTGGAGAGAGATGATCAGACCGGATTTGCTGAGAAGATTATTATTGAGGCTAAGAAGAAAAAGAAAATTCCAACGATTAAGATCGTTTCTTCTAAAGGAGATGAATTGAAGAGTTACAACTTACCTGTGGGAGCATATATTTCTAAAGAAGATGGAGATAGTGTAAAAGCCGGTGAGCGTATCGCTAAGATTCCTAGAAAGTTAGGTCAGATACAGGATATTACAGGGGGTCTACCTAGAGTAACAGAGTTATTTGAGGCTAGAAATCCTTCTAATCCAGCTGTAGTTTCGGAAATAGATGGAATTGTTTCTTTTGGAAGTATCAAGAGGGGTAATAGAGAGGTATTTGTTGAAGATGAGAAGACTGCACAGAGAAGAAAATACTTGGTCAATCTATCTAAGCACATACTAGTGCAAGAGGGTGATTTTGTAAGAGCGGGATCACAGTTATCTGATGGAAAAATATCTCCAGTAGATATTCTAAATATTAAAGGAACATTTGCTGTACAGCAGTACATCGTTAATGGTATCCAGGAAGTATATAGATCTCAAGGTATCGGTATTAACGATAAGCACATCGAAACCATCGTTCGTCAGATGATGAAAAGATTGTTAATCGAGGATGCAGGAGATACGAAGTTCTTAGAAAACGAAGCTGTAGAGAAGTATGATTTCCTTATGGAAAATGATAACATCTTTGATAAAAAGGTAGTCACAGATCCTAAGCAATCTACAAACTTGAAGGCAGGTCAAATTGTATCTATTAGACAATTAAGAGAAGAAAACTCTCTATTGAAAAGAAACGACAAGAAAATCGTTGAGTTTAGAGACGCAATGCCTGCTACGGCAAAACCAATTCTACAAGGAATTACTAGAGCTTCTTTAGGAACGAAGAGTTGGATATCTGCAGCATCGTTCCAGGAAACGACAAAAGTACTGAGTACGGCAGCTATAACAGCCAAGCGAGATGATTTGATCGGATTGAAAGAAAATGTAATTGTAGGTAAGAAGATTCCTGCAGGAACAGGTATCAAGGCATATAACGATCTATTAGTTACTCCAGTAAAAACAGTACAAGTATTTACAGAGGACGAGTTAGAAGACGAGTTAGAGCCAGCAGAATAATTAGTACAATAACTACTCTTTATAGAGTAGACAAATGATAGAAGCCCAAGGTTACAAATGTAGCTTTGGGCTTTTTTTATGAATTGATAAGCTTTAATATTATAGATAAATATCTTCCATCCTCTTCTTTGAGTTGTTACACGAGGACCAATTGAGAAAGAGCATAAAAATCGTATATACAATGCAGTATTAAACCCTTTCCAGAATCATTGCATATCCTTGACCTACCCCGATACACATAGTCGCTAGACCGTAACGTTGATTTTTTTCATGTAGCTCTAAGGCTAGACTATGGCTGATGCGAGTCCCAGATACACCTAGGGGATGACCTATTGCGATAGCCCCGCCATTGGGATTTACACGTGGATCTCGATCGTCTAAGCCTAGTGACCTAGTTACTGCAAGACTTTGAGCAGAGAAAGCTTCATTGAGTTCTATGACCCCTATATCCTCTAAAGATAGATTTGCTTTGGCTAAAGCCTTTTTAGAAGCATCTACAGGACCGATACCCATGATGCGAGGTTCTACTCCTACTACGGCAGAACTGACGATTCTAGCCAATGGTTTGAGATTATATTTTTTAACAGCATCCTCGGAGGCAACGATGACAGCAGCTGCTCCATCATTTAGGCCACTCGCATTTCCGGCAGTGACTGTACCTCCATCTTTGAAGACAGTTCGCAGCTTAGATAAACCCACCATATTTGTATCATGGCGTATAAACTCATCCTGGTCAAATATTAAGGCATCTTGTTTTCGACGTGGTATTTCTATTGCGACGATCTCTTTGGCTAGTCTACCTGACTTTTGAGCTTGAGATGCTTTTTGCTGTGACCACATAGCAAAGGCATCTTGATCCTCTCTAGAAATATTAAATTTTTCTGCCAGGTTTTCTGCGGTATTTCCCATTGCTTCGGTACCGTAAAGTTTGGCCATTTTGGGATTTACAAACCTCCATCCAAAACTGGTGTCATAGATTTTCATATCTCCTCCATAAGGACGAGCAGATTTAGACATTGCTAGGGGAGCACGAGTCATGTGCTCTATACCTCCACTTATAATGAGGTCTGCATCTCCTGCTTTGATGGCTCTGTTTGCATGTACGATTGCAGACATACCAGAAGAACATAATCTATTAATCGTTTCACCAGGAACCGTCCATGGAAGCCCAGCTAGAAGTAAGCCCATTCTAGCCACATTTCTATTATCCTCTCCAGCTTGATTAGCACAGCCGATGATCACATCCTCGTACGCATCTTTAGGGATATCGTTGCGATCAGTAAGTGCTTTTAATACATGAGCGAGCAAATCGTCCGTGCGTATACTTGCTAGAGAACCTCTGAATTTTCCAAATGCAGTACGGACACCATCGACGATATAGGCTTCTTTCACAAGTATTTATTTTAGGGAGATTTATTTATAGATTTTGTTGTTCTCGACAGTCAGCTCTTTATCTTTTTGTCTAGATCTTTTCTTGAAAAATTTAGGATCGACGATCAGCAGACCGAATGATTCACAGTTTTCTTTTGTCTGTACTGCATGGTGCATTCCATGAGCTCGTAAAATGGCTCTAGAATATTTAGAATCCAGTTGTCTGAACCACTTAAAACGTTGATGGATATATACATCATGGATTAGGAAATAGACCATTCCATAAATGGATATACCAATTCCGACACTGAGGAGCCATAGATAGCCAGGAACTACACATCCGACAAGGTAACACAGAAAACTAGGTAATGCAAAAACGATAAAGAACAGATCGTTTTTTTCAAAAAAGCCTTCGACAGTGTGCGGTTTATGGTGGTCTTCATGCCATGACCACAAAAATCCATGCATGACATATTTATGTGCAAACCAAGCTACAAATTCCATTGCAGCGGCTGTGCCTAGTGCGATTCCTATATATAAGAGCATATTCTAATGTATCGATACAAATATAGAAACACCGCAATCCAAAAGTGGTTTATATATTCTAAAAAAGAAATTAAATCTACCCATTGCCTTCGGAATAAATAGCAATGATTATCAGCTTCTAAACCCTTAATAATGGGATTTCTACAAA
>CALDEN010000177.1 GCA_937942405.1 uncultured Saprospiraceae bacterium | reverse complement strand
TAAGGAATAGTAAAATCGATGTTTTTATTGCCATTAAATTTCTAAAACCTGAATTCATATTCATTCAATTATGGTGATGCCCGAAATCTATAAAACCTTACCTCCGATTATAAAACTATAGTTCTCTAAACACATGCATGAGGCAATAAGCATCCATTGGATATTGCTTTGTAAGCTCATATTTACAGCCTATCGGCATTACATATTATAGGATCCTCCATTGATATCTATGGTCGCTCCGGCAATGAAGCCATCATACTCCGATGCAAGGAACAACACGGCACGGGCTACATCGTCGGCATTACCGGCTCGGTTTATAGGAATGCCCGACACGGTTTTGGCAGCGGACTCCTTAGTCGTATGTGTATTATGGAATGCTGTACCTAGTATAAGTCCAGGAGCTACCGCATTTACTCGGACACCCTGAGGGCCTAATTCTGATGATAGAGCTCTCGTAAAAGTCAATATGGCCCCTTTGCTCGTCGCATATGCCAGTGATCCTGCATGCCCTCCTTTACGCCCTGCTAGCGAAGCCAGATTGACGATGCTACTCTGTTCATTTTTGATCAAATGGGGAGATGCTGCTCTCGTTACAAATAGCATCGACGTCAGGTTTATGTCCATGACCTTATGCCAAAATGCCGTATCTATATTTCCGAGTTCTTTACGAGCTACTAGTGATCCTGCATTGTTTATCAGTATATCTAATCCGCCCAAAGCTTGTACTGTGCTCTCGACTAGTCTATCGGCATCTTCTTCTTTGGTCAAATCGCCTCCTATGGCAATTCCTTTTTGACCTTGGCTGATCGCCAATTGTGCCAACTGCTCTGCTCTCTCAGAACTTGAAAAATAATGAATGGCGACATGGGCTCCGCTATCGATGAGTTGTTGAGTTATGGCCTCTCCTATCCCTTGAGCACCTGCTGTGATCAGTACGTTTTTGTTCTTTAGCTTATTATTCATTGTAGATATTAATTCTAAAAACCTTGAATATATTAATTATCAAATAGAAAAAATACGATTGTTAAATTTGATTGAAAATAAAAAGCCCCGACACTGTTGCCGGGGCGGTATTACTCCAAAATTAATTGGAAAAATTGCTTCTTGTATATCTGTCTATGACTAGAATATCTTGTAGGATATCCCTAGGCCGATGCTCATTCCTGGAGATAAGCTGGAGTACAACTGATCTGCCGCTTGGAAAGCCTGGAATACAGATTCTCTAGAACTAGATAATAGGTTATTTATTTTTAAGCTTGCTTTTACTCTTCTGTCCTCACCCATGGAATAGTTTGCACTGAAGTTCAGTCCGTGGAATGGCACAGCGTATACATCAGGGAATAATCCACCTCCTACTACCGTCAGCGTTGCTCCTTTTACATTATAGTACAATCCCATGTCTAGCGGCTTATCATTAGAAGTATAGGTCAGTCCTGCATTAAAGATGTATGGAGCCTGTCCTGCCATCTCTCTCGTATTACCTAAGACTTCTCCGTCCTTTGCAAAGCTGTTTCTAGAATCATATTCTAAGTCTGTCATTTCTATAGACGACTTAGCTATCGTTACATTACCAGAAAAACTTAACTGACTCAATGAAGGTGCGATAAACTCCAAAGATTTTTTGATATCGATCTCTACACCGTAGATCGTTCCGTCACCTACATTACGTGGCTGGAACTCATTAGATGTCTGAGCTGATGGAATACGCACTAGCTCGATCGGATCGTCGAAGGTCTTGAAAAATAGACTTGCAGATAACATCTGTCCTCTCTCTAAAAACATCTCCCATCTGATGTCCATGTTATTTATTCTCGTCTCTCCTAGCTGACCATCCCAGTCTCCATAGGTAAATAATCCTCCGTTAAAAATCCTGTTGGTAATGGGATCGATGATCTGAGCAAATGACAATTCCTTAAACGATGGTCTCGCTATCGTCCTAGAGTATGAAAGTCTTAAGTTCTGCTTCTCAGCCAATGCTTGGATAAGATTTACAGATGGGAAGAAATCTACGGCATCGAGTACCTTGTCATTGTCTAGGTTATTCCCTGTTCCGAAGTTTGCAAATTGTACATCTCTACCTGTGTGTCTCTGAACAAATTTTTCCATTCTCAGACCTACTGTGGCTTTGAGATCTTTATAGATTGTAAAATCATTGGACACATATGCGGCTAGGTTATTTACTGTAGAGTTATACTGATTGGGATTAGGGGTATTGTTTCCAGATACGTAATAGATATTACCAGCGGGATAAATGTTCTCCTCTACCAGTACTTCTGACGCATCTCCTGTCCATGTAGGTTGCGACCCAAAAAACTGTAGATCGTAACTTAATATATTATAATCTCTTTCTTTATATACTTGGCTTAAGCCAAATTTCAATTTAGCATCTTGTCCATTGAAGGTATATTTTCTGGCGATGTCTACTTTCGCGACAGCGTTAATCTCATCTAGGTATCTCCAGATTCTACTCGGGTTACCTCCTGCTCCTGCGATAAATCTTAGATTATCTCCTCCGAAGTATGAGTATGCCGTCTTACGGATATCTGGATCTGTCATTTTAGATATCGTAGGAGATAGTCTCCAGTCGATCGTCCAATCTCCATCTGCTAGTGCATACCTTCCATTGAGCAATACATTGGTCAAGCTCTTTTCAGAGTACTCTAGGTTATCAGATATGGCCTCGTAGCCTGAAGATCCGATTGCATCACTGTTGTTAAAAATATCAAATCTACCTGCTTTGCTCTCGCCATTCTGCAAGTGCATAACAGTCAGTTTATGTTTGGTTCTTTGTGTTTTGAATGCGAGTCCTGCCATTCCTCCTAGTAGTACATTTTCTTCGCCTTGAGCTCCATCTACCGTAGTGTTAGAGATCAGCTCATACTCATCAGAACCGATCGGTCTCTGATAATCTCCGTAAAATACATCGCTATAAAAATCTCTAGAACTCTTGTACGATCCTGACAAAATCACACCTAGCGTATTGTCACTACCTACTGCAAACTGATCTCCGTATGTCATTCCGACACTTAGATCGGGAAGCATCGACTGCTGCTGTGCTGCTAGATTACGATTAAAAGCTCCTAAGAAAGATCCGACTACCTGATCATTATCTCCACTGATCGGACTAGGAATCACCTCTCTAAGTGCATCCTGTGGAAGAGCTCTAGATCCATCATCAAAACCCAACCAATCCGTAGAACCTCCAGGTGCTACGAGTGCCTCATCGTTAAAGTGCATCGATGGGTTA
>CALDEN010000176.1 GCA_937942405.1 uncultured Saprospiraceae bacterium | reverse complement strand
TCCGAAACCATCCAAATTGTTGAAATAAACTTTGGTATTTGCCAATGGAAATCCGGTATCACTATCTGTAATGAGTATGCAGAAAGGTAAAACAGAATATGGAAGATCACAGTTCCACCATGAAAAATGCTCTACTGATCCGACATATGTGTTTCCACTCAGGCTTGCTTTTCCTTCTTCGACCCATATACCCATCTCCTCGTCAAATGTCCATAACGGAATTTCTGCAGGAGCAAATGATAGAATCTCTGACGGTACTTCGAATGCCAGCTCGGCAGTCTTGCCATTCATAATTTGCACCTCTTCTCCGGTATCCGTTCTGAGCTCAACACCCATCATTCCGAACGAATTCAAAATTACTCGATCTCCAGCGGCATCTACTCCACTCAGATCTCCAGGAGTGAGGTTTAATACTTCTGCAGAAGTAGGATCGATCCAGTTTCCATATATACTTACTGTACCGGTGTATGGATCCGTCCCATTTAAGGTAAACGCATCTGCCGGAAAAGTGACTGATGTCTTATCTGTAATATTTATTTTGGCCCCAGCCGAGGTAACCGTTCCTAGATCTCGAGCTTCCATCATAACGATCTCTACTCTATTACTTCCATCATCATCGGCATATAATCGGAAGCCCCCGTAGAGGTAACCCTCCTTTACTGCTGATATCTGCGTCCCTAGATTTCCAGCTCTTATGTTATCAAATAAGAAAAGCCCGTTATCATCGGCATACAGGGTCTGCCCGTCTCCGGTTACAACGGCCGACCCGATCGGATCTCCGTTCTGGTCGATTACCTTTCCGTAAACGCTGATATCAAAATTAGTTTCTTCGCCTATCGGGATTGTTGTGGTATCCTCAATGATGGTCTCATCCCTACAAGAAAAAAGGGCCAGGACCAGCAAAAACATAAAAATCGAACGTGTTTTCATTGTGTTTATAATTTTATTTATCTCAGTCTAAAAATACTACGCATTAGCTGAAATGGTGGTTTAAAAGATTTTTGAGACTATTCCGGAACAGTGTCTATTAAGTATAATACATCGGATTACATAAACGCTTAAGGGAAAAGCATAAAATATTAAAATATCGACTGAGCTTAATATATTATCTCTATAGCCTTAGCTTAAGCAAAGTAAGTTAATGACTACTTTTCTATCTTTAGGTATGCCCCGCTTTGTACAAAAATCCTTCGTTGCCCTATTGGGCATATTTACGCTGCTGACCTTGCTGGGCTTATCGATCTATTTTTATCGAGAACGCATTTACTTCTCAGACCCGGCATATCAGTTATTTCTGATGATTAATGATGGTCGCATCGAGATCATGACTAATCGATGGCCATCGGTTATCTTCAGAATACTCCCTTATCTAGGTATGCAGGCGGGAGTATCATTGGCTACATTGAGTCAGCTTTTCTCGGTGTCCTTTCCATTGTATCATTTGCTGGCCTTCTGTATATGTCACTTTTTATTGAAAGATCGATTGATGGCCATGCTTATCCTATTTGCCACAGTGATCGCCACATCAGAGACTTTTTACTGGTGTTCGTCAGATCTACTGCAAGGAATCGTGACCTTTATCATAGGTATATCACTATATCGTAGCTTAGTGCACTATCTGATCAGATATAGTATAGGAGCATTTTTAATGGTGGCTGCGGTGTTTTTCCATCCGCTCTGCTTGTTTCCATTTTTCTTTATCATCATCGACGACATTCTCGAAAACAAAAAAATCCATCTTCCAGATATATTCCTACCCTTGGTTTTTGGGATCAGTTGGATTATCCGTAATCAGTTTTTTACGACCTGGTATGATACCGCCAAAAGTGCCGAATTCTGGGGCAACTACAAAGGACTCAATATCTGGAAACTGCCCGCTCACAAAATATTCTTGACAGAGCTTCCGATTTTTTACAATCTATTGCTTTTGCTACTGATCGTAAATTTTATCATTTACATTAAAAATAAAAATTGGTTGAGGCCGGTGTTTATAGTGCTGAGTATACTCACCTATACCCTCATCATCCACATCGGGAATCCCTATGGTGCACAGCCATTTTATAGAGAGGCCAGCTATATCAGTCTAGCGATATTTATCTCTTATCCCTTTTTAAAAAATGCCTTCAAAACCGATACGGTAAAACTGAAGTATCTCATCGTCATTCCGCTCTTAATAGCGATATCCCTTTTCAGAATTTACAAAAGTGCAGAACCATACACTCAGCGTATACAATACCTCTATGATAATTTGGCTATAGCCAAATGTTCTAAATCTATATTTACACCTAGTGACAAGGTAGACTTAAAAATGGACTGGGCGATCCCATTTGAAACTGCATTACTGAGTAGTGAGTCTGGAAAATCCAGCACACTCTTTAATACCAAAAAACCCAAAGACTTCCTGAAAAAAGAGCGGAGAGATGCATTTCTCAGTTCTTTTAAAGTATTGTATACCAGTGATTTTAATGCCGCGTATTTTGACTTTGAGGATATAAATTATTGTCTAACAGAAAAAGCAGACTGATGGATTTTAGATTGTTTACACTAGAAATCAAAGGCTTCTTTAAAAAGAAAATCATCATTTCCGAA
>CALDEN010000175.1 GCA_937942405.1 uncultured Saprospiraceae bacterium | reverse complement strand
TACTCACTGCGATCATGCCAGGAGTGATGCTTATCTCAGCTGCAGCATCGGTATCGTAAGAGAGTATTTCGTCATAGGATAATACCAGCGTCTGCTCGTCGATGAGTGTTAAGTCTACCAGCTCAGGAGGGCTGAGATCTTGTACAGGCTCCTGTATACGGATATCATCGAAAAAAAACTTGTCGGCTCGTGTCGATGTATACGTACATTCTAGGCCGAAGTATTGAGCCCCCGAGATATCTATCTGGTCATCCATGAGTAGTAGATCGTCGACGAGTATATTTCCACCATCATAGTCCGCTTTGAGGCTCCATTCTCCCGTCTCTGTTCTTTTGATACGTAGTCGTGCTCGAGCAGGATCTATCGCGACTGCCGACATCGTACCTGAGCCGAGTAGTAAGTGATCCGATCCGTCTAGGGCATATAGTTTTATGGCATCTGCAGAACCGTCTTCGCCTATTTCGAGGTAGTATCCTTTGGCTATAGCCAAATCTACATTATCCACAGCTAGATAAATCCGTAATCGATTGCCAGACGAGGGGTTAAAGTCCAGATCAAAATAGAGTTCCCACTCCGTACTATCTGTCAATGTCACTGGAGCATAAAGAAACGAAGTACCCGCATCAGGGGCATCTAGCTGTAGCTGAAAATCTTCATTTACTCTAAAATCAGAGACATCTCCCGACCATACGGGGTCCATACTTAGATCCCCATCTGTAAAATCATCTGCCAGCTGAGCATAAGAGAGCGTAGAGCAGAGGAGTAGTAAGAATGACAAAATTCGCATGGCATAAAAATACTTAAATATCCTACTCCTTTATAAATACTACATAAGCTTAAAGCCAAAGACGCATTTAAAGCATTATATCCACCATATAATAGAAGATGTTAGGCGGTTTAATGGACAGTTGTTCTAAAGCTTAGTAATTTTATGGGGCAAAATAAATTTATATGAAAGTTGCGGTAGTAGGGGTAACTGGTCTGGTAGGAACGGTAATGTTAAAAGTTTTAGAAGAGCAGCATATTCCGATTACAGAGTTAGTTCCCGTGGCGTCTGCCCGTTCAGTAGGTAAGGAGATCGCCTTTGCAGGCAAAAATTATACGGTTGTATCCATGGAAGATGGGATCGCCGCCAAATGTGACATTGCACTCTTTTCTGCAGGGGGAGGAGTCAGTAAAGAATATGCTCCACAGTTTGCAGCTGTAGGTACGGTCGTGATCGATAACTCATCGGCATGGAGGATGGATCCCGATAAACAACTGGTCGTACCTGAGATAAATGGAAGTGCCCTCAGTGCTGAAGATCTGATAATCGCTAATCCCAACTGTTCTACGATACAGATGGTGCTGGCACTGGCCCCATTACATAGACGATTTAAGATAAAACGACTGGTGATCTCGACGTATCAATCCTTTACAGGAACAGGTGCTGTCGCTGTAAATCAGTACCAGAGCGAAAAAGAAGGTAAAGAGCAGACTGCAGAGGAGATGGCTTATCCACATCCGATATTTGAGAACTGCTTACCGCACTGTGATGTCTTTCTGGACAATGGATATACACGAGAAGAGATGAAACTGGTCCATGAAACGAGAAAGATACTCGGAGATCAGTCGATAAATATAACCGCCACTGCCGTAAGAGTTCCCGTAAATGGAGGACACTCAGAGAGTATAAATGTAGAATTTGAAAACGAATATACCGTATCAGAAGTCCATGAGCTTCTAAACAATGCCGAGGGGATAACCATACAGGATGACCCTGAAAATAATGTATATCCGATGCCATTAATGGCAAAATCTAAGGATGATGTCTTTGTAGGACGTATCAGACGAGACCATTCTGTAAAAAATGGTCTAAACTTGTGGGTAGTTTCAGATAACTTGCGAAAAGGAGCAGCGACAAATGCTGTGCAGATCGCCAGATATCTGATCGATAATAATGTACTAGAAACGAATGCTTAAAAAATTAAGCATTCTATTTTAAAAGAATTTATAATTACAGCAACGATGAAAAACAGAATTGTACTTTGGGGAACCGACGAAAACGAAAAAAAGGTCTTATTGGGTATAGAACTATTGGCAGCAGAAAATAAAGTCAAAATTCTATCGATTGAGGAAAACCTAGCTACTGAGGCATTCTATAATGAGATGATGAGCTCATGGAGGAATAATAAAGACATCACTTTTCCAGAAGGGCATAAAGTGGAGATCAGAGAACTCTCTGTTACAGATGACTTACTTCCAGAAACGCTCCGAGTAGAGCGGACAGATGTCATAAACAGAGCCAAAACAGAATGGCACTTTGCAGTACTATCTGCTAAGATGTATGAGATGTATAAGAGCGAGGTAGATAGCCTTAAGGAAAAAGTAGAAAAACTCACAGCTTACGATAAGGACTTATGGGAAGAGATGAAGACTTTCTGGTCCAAAGTACAAACTCAAGTAAGAGAAAAAAATCTGTATCGAGATCATGCCAATACACTGAGAGAAACCTCAGACTCGGTATTCGATCTACTGAAGAAATTAAGAAAATCATTAGATGCTGAATTTGAGAAAATATCTAAAGAGAGCTTAACTACCTTCTTCGAAAAGTTAGAAGTTATCGAAGGTAAAATAGAAAAAGGACTAGGTTTAAAGCCGATCTTCAACGAACTTAAAAATGTGCAGAATGAATTCAGGGATGCTAAGTTTACCAAGGGAGATAGAAA
>CALDEN010000174.1 GCA_937942405.1 uncultured Saprospiraceae bacterium | reverse complement strand
GGCAATGCTGCTATATATCTAAATTTCATATTTTGAAAATTCATATTTGTTATCCTTATCTAGACTAAGTCTAATTAAAGCACAAAGTAAATCAAAATTCCATAAAAAGTAGAGCTGGGAAACCGTCTATTTTTTGAATTTCCAAAGAAATTATTGGTACATGAGCTGAGTGAACATTAAATACCAGGATAAGCCTAAATTGACCTTTTATTATATCATCAAACCAGCCTTAATCTTTGCGATAATAGCCACTTTTTAGGTAGGCTCCTTCCGCAAATGTGACAGGGTGATCGACATCATGAGCGGTTTTTAACTCACAGCTAAAATGTCCTGAACTCGATGTCAGCACCGTATCCATCTCCTCATAGAATACATCTGCCCTGACTCTACTGGAGCATGAGGCGAGTAGGAGCAATCCTCCATTGGACACGAGCTTGGCTCCTAACTTAGCGAGTCTCTTATATTGGCTTAAAGCCAAAGTAATTTCTTTACTAGATTTTGCAAAAGCAGGTGGATCTATAATGACGATGTCGTATTTTTTGTGTTGTAAGACGAGCTCATCCAGCAATTTAAAGGCATCTCCACATAGGCTTATATGGGTGCCTTTGTGGGTGTTGATTTGGGCGTTTTGGGTGGCAAGTTCTAGAGCTTGTTTACTGATGTCTACGCTAGTCGCCGATCGGGCACCACCGACCAGGGCATGTATGCTGAATCCACCGGCATATGCAAACACATCCAATACCGTTTTATTTTTTGCCAGTTGCTGTATGCGGTAGCGATTATCTCGATGATCTAAGAAAAAACCCGTCTTATGCCCTTTGAGTACATTGACCTTAAATCGGACCTTGTATTCTGTAATGATTACCTCCTCGTTAGCTAGACTACCATATAGAACCTGACCTTCAGTTAGTTCATGTGATTTATTCTTAGTGAGTAATCGAGAGAGCCGCAATACGATGGTCTTACTAGGTATATGCTCGGACAAAAGTTCTACGATCCACTCCAGGTAGGGGATCCATATGGCAGAGTAGAGTTTGAGCACCAGTACATCTCCATATTTATCACAGATGAGCCCACCGAGACCATCGTTTTCTCCAAAGAGGATTCTATAAGCATCTGTATGTTTACGTAAGGGATTACGAATTATGATGGCTTTTTTGATTTTATCTTCTAAGAGTTCTCTGTTCCATCTAGCACCATTGGTTGTCGTGATGATTTTGATTCTGATTGGCGAGTCTGGGTCATATAAACCCATCGCCAGAAATTGATTTTTTCTCTGGTCAAAGATTACGGCGATATCACCGGCTACTCCTTCTTTTTTTTGAGCACGTATACTGGATTCAAAGACCCAAGGGTGTCCTTGACGGATGTGTTTTTCTGCTTTGGTGGAAACCTTGAACGCAATTGTATGGATATCTGAGATTTTTGCTACTGAGCGTAAATATATAATCTTAAAGTAGGAACTTTGTGCATCTATGATAAGTTGGTTAAAAGGTATTTTCTATCAAGCGGAGGAAAAAGATGACTCTATGAAATTTTTAATTGCAGGACTCGGTAATATCGGGTCTAAGTATGTCGGGACACGCCATAATATCGGCTTTGAAGTGGTGGATCAGATTGCGATGGATCTAGGCGGTACCTTCAGCACTGAGCCCAATGGGGACATAGCAGAAGTAAAGCACAAGGGTCGTACGCTTATACTCCTCAAGCCATCTACTTATATGAATCGTAGCGGAAAGGCTGTAAGATACTGGATGCAGAAAAAGAAAGTCCAACAAGAAAATGTGTTGGTAATATTAGATGACCTTAATCTGGATTTCGGTAAGATCCGAATGAAGGCAAAAGGCAGTGATGGAGGTCATAATGGGCTGAAAGATATCCAAGAGATGTTCGGTAATACCAACTATGCTCGCCTGAGAATAGGTATCGGAGCAGATTATAGAAAGGGGCAACAGATCGATTTTGTACTAGGCCAATGGTCCAATAATGAAATGGACGAACTCATGCCTATCATCCAGAAATCAGCTGAAGCAACCAAGGCATTCTGTTCTATGGGAATAAAAAATACGATCGCACAGTTTAATGGTAAGGTGTAATGCATCATAATAGAATCCATTACGTGACTAGAGGACCGAAAACAAAGCTCAAACATATTACGATTTATCGCAATATGTAACTATCTTTAAGCATCAAGTACCACTTGTATGAAATTTTTTAGATTTGATTTTCTCTTATGCTCTTTGCTGATATTTGTTTCCATGACAGATCTGATGGCTCAGAGAACTTGTGGAACGGATGTATATCAAGAAGAATTACTAAGTAATCCGAGCTACTTTAAGTGGTTTAATGCATATAAAAAACAAGTAAAATCTGTTCCATCTAATAGAAATGTTACCTGTAGTGATCCATTAGTGATACCCGTTGCTGTGCATTATAATGGAAGTATAAATACTTCCAATACGGCATGCCTTATCAGCAGAGCTCAGGATCAGATCGATGTTTTGAATAAGGATTTTGGAGCGTATAATGCGGACATTTCTAATTACTGTATCATATCGGAGGCTTGTTGTAGTGCATATCCACCCGAGGTACTGATGCAAGGCTCATGCATACAATTCTGTCTAGCATCAGCCAATCATCCAAGTTGTGAGCCCAGTGGAAATCTGATAGGAGGATTTGCGATTACCGTAGGAGAGCATGAATGGCCATCAGCCAGTAATAATTGCTGGCAAGGATATCTAAATATTTTTGTATCAGATGAAGACCCACCTGGTCAAACGAATTTGCTCGGACTAGCTCCAGTAGGTGGAGCTGCAAATCCCAACGGAAACGGAATGTTTATAACCGCCAGTGCTTTCGGAGGCTTAGGCAGTGGGTGTAGCTCAGGTACAGGCATAGATACCAACGGCACATACAATATGGGTCGAACAGGTACACATGAGGCTGGACATTATTTTGGTCTAGATCATATATTTGATGGGTGTTCTAACGGAGATGGTATAGCTGATACACCTAATCAAGAGTTAGAAAATTATGGCTGTCCGATGATAGACGGCTCTACCTGTATATCTACAGCTGAAAACACCTGTGGAACTCAGGATTTCTTTTTCAACTTTATGGACTATGTTGATGATCCTTGTATGTTTATGTTTACAGAAAACCAAGGGCAGTTAATGTACAATACTGCATTAATTGCAGGAACGGGTGGAACGGTGGCTTATAAATCTAATGCAACAGTTTGTGATGCTGCATCACAACCTAATTATAATCCTACATTTCCTAATGGATGTATCATTGCTGATCCTCCAATTCCGGATTCAGCTTTTGAACCTACAAGTGGAGCGATTACAATCTGTTCCAACAAGCCTATAAATTTTACCAATACTTCAGAAGGTTGTCTAATAACTGGTTGGGCCTGGACCTTTAGCGGTGCAGGAGTTACCGTTGCGAGTTCTACAGATGAAAATCCAAGTGTATATGTCACTCAATCTGGAACATTAACCGTTACTTTAACAACGAGCAATGCAACGGGCTCAGATATGACACCTGCTTCAGAAAACATAACGATTACGCTCATCGACTCTAACGATGCTTCTTGCAACGACTGTGGCGGTACATTTACAGATAGTGGAGGAGCTAATGCCAATTATGCCAATGATGAATTTATTACCACTACGCTGTGCTCACCCTTACAATCTTCGATAAATGTTGATTTTGTTTCCTTCCGTATAGAGGCGGAGACTAATTGTATGTACGATGAACTGATGGTCTATGATGGTCCTAGTGATACATCTGATTTTATGGGTAGCTATTGTGGAGTAGGCTTAAGTAATGCACCGGGTGGAGGATCGATATCTTCTACAGAAGAGTGTCTGACATTCGTTTTTAGGTCTGATCAGTTAGTTACGGATGATGGCTGGGAGGCCAATGTCGTATGTGCTATAGTCGTTCCTGTAGAATTAACGTTTTTCGAAGCTATTGCT
>CALDEN010000173.1 GCA_937942405.1 uncultured Saprospiraceae bacterium | reverse complement strand
GAGATCTTTTCCGATGTCTGTACGATAGTATTTTCCCTCAAATGAGATTTTTTCTGCATTTTTCATGGAGTTAGATAGGGCATGAGGAATATCTGTCCCATAGCTGCTGATCGCCATTACCCGACCTCCATTGGTGACGAGTACATCATCTTTGGTCGTGGTACCTGCATGGAAAACCATCGAATCAGTGACTTCATCGGGTAGCGTTATGGTTTTTCCTTTGGCGTAAGCCTCTGGATATCCACCTGATACAAGCATGACGGTCGTTACCGTTCTCGGGTCTACTTCGATATTTATGGTACTTAATGTTGATTGAGAACAGGCTAGGAATAGCTCTACCAGATCTGTTTTGAGTCTCGGTAATACGACCTCTGTTTCTGGATCTCCTAATCGGCAATTGTACTCGATTACGAACGGTTCTCCTTGCACCTCGATCAATCCAAAAAAGACAAAACCTTTAAAATCGAGACTGCGTTTATCTAATCCAGCGATCGTGGGCTCGACGATGCGAGATATGACTTTCTGCATCATGACATCATCCACAAAGGGTACTGGAGATACGGCTCCCATTCCTCCAGTGTTGAGTCCGGTGTCCCCTTCTCCGATACGCTTATAGTCTTTGGCTTCGGGGAGTAGTACATATTCTTTACCATCCGTCAGAGCAAAAACCGAAAACTCTAATCCGTCTAAAAACTCTTCGATCACTACAGAACTGGATGCCGTACCAAATTTTCCGTCTATCATGGAGCTTAGTTCGGCTTTGGCTACAGCCAAATCATCTAGTATCAATACTCCTTTACCTGCTGCTAATCCATCTGCTTTAAGGACATATGGTGCTTTGAGACCCTCTAGGTAGCTTAATCCTTCGCTTAGATTTTCGGCAGTTACTTTAAGATAGCCTGCTGTGGGTATGTTATTTTCGAACATGAACTCTTTGGCGTAAGCCTTACTCCCTTCGAGAATAGCTCCTTCTGCTGATGGGCCGATAAAGTGGATGTCCTTCAGGTCAGCATCTGCTTTACACTTATTCTGTAATCCGTCTACGAGGGGTATTTCTGGTCCTACGATGATCATGGATATCTGCTTATCGATACAGAAAGACTTAAAGCTGGACCAATCCTTATAATCTATGCTTACATTTTGACCACATTGAGCGGTTCCTGCATTTCCTGGAGCGATAAACAATTCTGTACAATGGGCACTATCTCTAAGTCTCCATGATAGTGCATGTTCTCTGCCTCCGCTTCCGATAAGTAAAATGTTCATTTCCTCTTTTTCTGTTTTCTAAAATGCAAATGTAATTCTTTACGACGTACTGGACCAAAGGCCAAATTAAGCGTATTAAATCAAGTGACTATATATTAAGTAAAATTATAATATGTTCTACTTATTGAGTAATTTCATGTGTTCAAAACTATAGATTTGTTTGCGTATTTAAAAGGAGAAATAAGTTTTAAAAGTCCCACATACATTCATTTAGAGACCAATGGGGTAGGATATCTGATCCATATCAGTTTATACACTTACGGGAAATTAGAAAATGTAGATAGAATAAAGATCTACACCTACTTACAGGTTAAAGAAGATAGTCATACCTTGTATGGCTTTGCGGAGGAAAAGGAAAAGGAGATGTTTGTTTTGCTTATTTCTGTATCTGGAATAGGGGCCAACACCGCTAGGGTAATATTGAGTTCGATGACTCCAGAGGAGGTAAAGGGGAGTATCTTAAATGATGATGTAGCACGGTTTAATGCCGTAAAAGGAATAGGGCCTAAGACCGCTCAAAGAGTAATCCTAGATCTGAAAGATAAAGTGTTAAAAACCAAGACTCTTGATAATGTTGACGTCTCTATGAAAGGAGGAGCTTCTAGTGTGAGAAACGAGGCCATTGCGGCATTACAATCTTTAGGATTTCAACGTAATGCAATCCTCAAAAAAGTAGACGCGGTGCTTTCTAAAGGAGGAAATGATCTGAATATAGAAGACGTTTTGAAACAAACATTGAAACTTTTATCCTAAAACAGCAAAATAAAGACTGTGCTCGCATACTTGTGTGCGTTTAAAGTCGTTTTTTAAAAGTGTTTTTACTCAAATGCATTAGTGCAGATATATGAATATTAGACGATTAAGTGTTGCTATCGTTTGCAGTTTGTTTGTAAGTTATTGTTTTGGTTTTTCTGGAGGTTTTAACTTGGAAGAATTTCCGAGTGCTCTAAAATCTACTGTCCTAGATACCATACCTCTCTCTGAAAGGTATAATGACTTTATCACAGATGATGCTTACAATCCATTCGATATACAGACTAGAGAGATTACTCAAGAGGTGGAGTATGATCCTGAAACTGGAAATTACATTATCTATGAAAAGATAGGTGATGAGTTTTTTAGATCTCCGAGTTACATGACTTTTGAAGAGTACATGGAATATCAGAGTAAGAAAGATGAGCTGGAATACTTCAATAAACTAGGAGGTATAAGCAGTGGCCAGAAAAGTGACTCAGGCAAAGTAGATCCGATGTCCCTTATTACCCTAGAAAAAGGTGTGCTGGATAGAATGTTTGGAGGAAATGAGATCACTATAGAACCCCAAGGTAATATAGACTTGACTTTTGGATTAGACTATAGTGCGTTTGACAATCCATCATTGCCTCAGGCTCAGAGAGTACAGGGGCCATTTCCTGACTTTCAGATGCAGATTCAGATGAATGTCGATGGAAAAATCGGTGAAAAACTCAATTTAGGATTTAACTACGATACCCAAGCTTCGTTTGATTTTGATCGAAAGATTAAGATCGATTATGATACAGAATTATTTTCTGAAGACGACATCGTTAAGAAAGTAGAAGCAGGAAATGTAAGTTTTCCTTTAAGAAGTTCTCTAATTCAGGGTGCTCAGAGTTTATTTGGACTAAAGACCGAATTACAGTTCGGTAGATTAAGGCTTACTGCACTGGCATCTCAGCAAAGATCTAATCAAGAGAGCCTAACCATAGAAGGAGGAACACTTAAACAAGAGTTCGAAATAAGACCGACAGAATACGATGAAAATAGACACTTCTTCCTTGCTCATTACTTTAGAGAAACCTATGAAAAATCTTTAGAGAATGTTCCTTACGTAAACAGCTTATCGAATATTGTCAACGTAGAAGTGTGGGTAAGTAACTACCGTAATGACAATGCATCTACCAGTCGTCAGATCGCAGCATTGGCAGATTTAGGGGAGACGAGTGAAGATCCAGATAGGCTGCATAACACCTTATTTACCATAAATAATAATCTTACTAAAGACAACGACGGACTGATCCTTCCAGATAATAAAACATTGGTCAGAGGAGGTTCAAGCTTTTATGAAGAATTACAAACTGACGACGAGACAAGACTTATCAATAATGTTCCGACTAATTTAAAAGGAACATATGGCTTGCAAGAAACGAGAGATTTTGAAACCTTCAGAGGGCGTAAATTGTCTCCTAGTGAGTTCAGTTATCACCCACAGTTGGGTTTTATATCCTTGAATATCAGACTGAGAACGGATCAGGTTCTGGCCGTATCTTATGAATATAATAATACCTATTGTGGTGATGAACTCTTCAAAGTAGGAGAGCCGACCGATGTAGGTAGCTCGAGTAGTGTGCGACAGGATTCTCTATCCACAGAGGCAGATATCGATCCTGAAAAAGTAATCTATGCCAAGCTACTCAAAAGTTCTAATCAGAGGGTAAAACTCCCTACATGGGACTTAATGATGAAAAATGTGTATCCACTCGGAGCATCACAGTTAAACCAAGAGGATTTTAAATTTGATATATTCTTTGAGGATAACTCCGATGGATCTTTGAAAAGATTTTTGCCGGAAGATTCAGGTGGTCTTGATTTTACACCATTATTGACTCTGTTTAATCTGGATCGATTAAATGCTACACTTGATCCACAACCAGATGGAATTTTTGATTACGTAGAAGGATTGACGATAAATAACCGTACAGGGAGCATCTATTTTCCAGTATTGGAGCCATTTGGTAGTTCATTATGTAAAGAACTGGATCAAGTGGATCCACTCTTATGTGATAAATATATTTTCCAAGAAATATATGATACGACCCTAGTTATTGCAGAGCAGACATTAGAGAAAAATCTCTTTGTGATGAGGGGAGAGTATAAGTCTAGTGTATCATCAGAAATATCTCTCGGTTCGTGGAATCTTCCTCAGGGATCTGTGAGAGTAACAGCTGGTAGTTCGACGCTGATAGAAGGGGTAGATTATGAGGTCGATTATGGGATCGGAAGATTGCGTATTATCAACCCTTCATACTTGCAGGCCGGAACACCGATCAGGGTATCATTTGAAGATAACTCGCTGTTCAGTTTACAACAAAAAAATATGCTCGGTCTTCGGGCAGAGTATACCTTTAGTGAAAACTTAAATGTAGGTGCTACCTATCTAAAGCTCAAAGAGCGACCATTTACTCAGAAGGTAAACTTAGGAGATGATCCTATTAATAATCGGGTTTTTGGATTGGATCTGACCTATGGTCAAGATGTGGACTGGGTGACTAAGGTAGTAGATAAGCTGCCTTTTTACTCGACTAAGGAGAAGTCTTCGATAAACTTTACCGCAGAGGTAGCCGGCTTAAAGCCAAGTCATAATAAAGGGATAAATCTTCAAGGTGAGGATGCTCCAAGTGGTGGGGTCGTAAGTATTGACGATTTTGAAGGGGCAGGTAGTCCCATACCCTTAGGTACTCAGAACAATACGTGGGTACTTGCAAGTACGCCAGATTATGGATTGAACCCTAGGCCAGATGGTTTGTTTTCGGAAGGTAGTTTTTCTGATTCTTTAATTACGGGATATAATCGAGCATTGCTCAACTGGTATGTGATCGATCGTTCGTTCAGATCAGGAGCTGATCAAAATGATTCCTACACGAGAACCATAGATCAGAAAGACTTCTTCAATAGAGACATCGTTTTTCAGATATCAGATCTATTTACCTTTGATTTAAATTATTTTCCCAATGAAAGGGGACCATATAATTTTGATCCTCCTTCAGGAAGTTCTGTATCTGCAGGGATAGATGTAAATGCGACAAATGCATCTAATGGACAGACCATCATTCTGAACGAACCAGAAACTAGATGGGGAGGAATTATGAGGTACCTACCCAATAATGATTTTCAAGCTGCCAATATTGAGTACGTAGATTTCTGGGTACTGAACCCATATATGAACCGTCGAGATGGCTCTGGACATGAAACGAATGAGAGTGGTAAATTAATCATACACCTCGGAAATGTTTCTGAGGATATATTGGATGATAACCTACAGTTTTTTGAAAATTCGGTGCCTACTCCTAATGATCAGTACCCAGTGGAGGAAACGGTATGGGGAGAGATTCCGATAAGGATTCCGATCGTAGAAGGATTTAATGCCAATGTAGCTAACCTGCAAGATGTAGGTTTAGATGGATTAGATGATTCTGGAGAGGCAAATAAATTCGATCCGTACATACAAGAATTAACATCAGCGGGTATACCTCCTGGATCGGTTAGACTTGATCCTGCAAATGATAACTTTGTTGCGATCACTGATCCAGTCTATGACTCGGAACCTAACCTTTTAATAAAGTCTAAGTTATTCAATAACCCAGAAGGAAATTATCCAGACCCTAGTAACTCTCAAGGAACTAGAGGTAATCCATATCCAGATAAAGAAGACCTTAATGGAAACAGTTCACTCAATCAAGGAGAGAGCTTTTATGAATACGAGATCGACTTTATACATGATGGTAATGGCAATATGGTGGTAGATCCTGCTACTACTGAATATTATCGAGACCAAAAAGTAATATCTTTTGTAGATTCTAATGGAAACACTATTGAAGAAAGCTGGTATCGATTTCAGATTCCTGTAGAATCAGGGACTGCTATTAATGGAATTGAAGGATTTAGATCTATCCAGTTTATGCGAATGATTACAACTGGTTTTTCTACTCCTAAGACTTTACGTTTTGCAGAAATGGAAATGGTAAGGAATACATGGAGACGTCAGCCAGTACTTTGTGCTACTGATGCAGGTAATATATCGTTTTCGATAGATGATGTAGGATTGCAAGAAAATCCTAATAAAATTCCTTTCCCATATGTGTTACCCCCGGGTATACAGCAGGAACAATTGGCAAATTCTTTTGCAACAGTACTACAAGATGAAAAAGCTTTAGCACTCAATGTTTGTAATCTGCCAAGTTCTATAAATCTACCTACAGATTCATGTCAAGCATCGGTCTTTAAAGCTACCCGGCTGGATATGCGTGTTTTCGAAGGCTTAGAGATGTTTGTACATGCGGAGAATAGAAATGTTTTACAAGGCTTAGAAGACGGAGAACTGGCATTGTATATAAAGTTTGGTAAGGATTTTAAGAATAATTATTACGAGTATCAGCTACCACTTGAATTTTCTAAAGATGTAGGCTCTAGTGATCCGGAAAACATTTGGCCTGTAGCCAATAAGATTCAAATTCCTTTTGATTTATTCACAGATATAAAAAAGGCTCGAAATGACAATGGTATTCCCAATAGTGAAAGGTATTCAGATGGATCACTTAATCCAGATCTGCCAGGATCTATCGTTACCATAAAAGGATTGCCGAGTCTGGGATATATAAAGGGAGTAGAGATCGGGATACGTAATGTGTCACCAGATCCAAATAAAACATTCTGTGGAGAGGTATGGGTAAATGAGTTGAGGGTCACTGGATTGCAAGAGAGAGGTGGGATTGCAGGAACTACTCGACTAGAGGTACAGATGGCTGATCTCGGAAGTATTACTTCCTCGGCCTTATTTACTTCCATTGGGTGGGGAGCTCTAGATCAGAAAGTAGATGAGCGGGCCAAAGAATCTGTATTGCAATATGATATAGCTACAGATCTCAATATCGGTAAATTCTTTCCAGACAAATGGGGCTTACAGATTCCATTCTATGCTCAGTATGCAGCAGAAGTGGTAACTCCAGAATTCGATGCCTATGAGCTAGACCTAACCATCGATGAGGTGGATGCATATTTAGGAAACAATG
>CALDEN010000172.1 GCA_937942405.1 uncultured Saprospiraceae bacterium | reverse complement strand
GTGGTGTACTGGAGTAAACATGATCGATATCAATAATGATGGATTTCTAGATATATATGTTTGTACTTCTGGGCCAGTAGATGACAAAGATTCTAGTGCTCTTCGTAATATTCTTTATCTTAATCACGGAGATTTGACATTTACAGAGGAGGCTGAAGCTTTTGGATTAGACGTTTACTCTAGAGCGATTCAATCTTCTTTTTTCGATCAAGACAATGATGGAGACCTAGACTTATGGTTGAGTAACCATGCAATACTTACGAGTCCAGATATTCTGGAATGGTCCAATGTGATGCGTAGTAAAGGTTACGATAATGTACGTCATGAGGGGACCTATGTAGGGAGGAACGAAGACGGTTATTTTGTAGATTATACAGAACAGTCATTTGCATTTTTTGTGACATTTGGATTAGGGATAGCCCCAGCTGATTATGACGACGACGGTGATATAGATATGTATATCGCCAATGATTATTTCGTTCCAGATATGTATTATACCAATGATGGCCGAGGAAAATTTGTCAATAGACTTAAGCAATACTTTGATCATACATCTTTCTATAGTATGGGGACAGATGCTGCCGATATTAACAATGATGATCTTATGGATCTCGTGGTCGTAGACATGACACCTGGAGATCACGTACGTAATAAGACCTTGATGGAGTCCATGGATGCAGATCGATTTAAGTTTATGACCGAGGTATTGGGATTTGTAAAACAGTTTATGTTTAACTCGGTACAACTGGGAGTCGGACTAGGTGGATTTAGTGAAGTGGGACAGATGATGGGCGTATCTCAGACAGAGTGGAGTTGGGCTGTGCTATTGGCGGATTTTGATAATGATGGCTATAAGGACTACTTTGTAAGTAATGGATTTTATAGAGAGACAAAGGATAACGATTTTAAAAATAGAGTTCAAGCATTTGCAGATAGTGCAAAGGTGACTTATAACAAAGATATTTTTGACCACTTTGTAAGCGAGCTCGCTTCCATTCCTGTACAGAATAATATATTCAGTAATAATAAAGGAGAGAAGTTTATCGATAAAACCAATGAGTGGTTTGAAGATGTACCTAGTTTTAGTAATGGGGCAGCTTATGGGGATCTCGATAATGATGGAGATCTAGACTTGGTGGTAAATAACTTGATGAGTAAGGCATTTATCATGGAAAATACAGCCTCTGGTAATAACTGGTTAAAAGTAAAACTGATCGATAAGGTAAATCCAGCTTCTGTAAATTTTGCTCAAATCAAAGCCTATAAAAATGAAGAGATACGGAGAGTAGATTATTCGTTTATGAGGGGATATCAGTCTAGTATGGAGCCGATTGCTCATTTAGGACTTGGAGCCATTGAGACCTTGGATAGTTTAGTGATTAAGTGGATGGATGGCAAGAAGACGGTACTCACAAATGTCGCTACAAATCAGATGCTAGAATTGGATAGAGCATTACAGGCACAAAGTCAATATACTCCTGCGATCAGTGGAGACTTATTCTTAGAAATTACCAATCGTATTGTAGATTTTCAAAACATAAAGCATGTAGAAAATGCTTTCGATGACTTTGAGAAAGAAGTATTGCTTCCACATAAGTATTCTGATCTAGGACCTGCCTTTGATGTAGCAGATATTAATGGAGATGGTTTTGATGATTTTTATTTAGGAGGGGCTATGGGTAATCCAGGGATGCTTTTTATACAGGTAAAAAATAAATTCCAGCCAGTCAAATTACCAGACTTCCTCAAGGATGCAAACTATGAAGATATCGGGGCTCACTTCTTTGATGCGGACGGAGACGGAGACAAGGATCTCTATGTCGCTAGTGGAGGAGGTGGAGATGTATTACTCGATGCAACCTTGACACAGGATAGATTATATATCAATAAAGGCAATGGACTGTTTGAAAAAGATGAAAAACGATTGCCGTATATCGAGACCAGTACTCAAGATATAGTCTCTTTTGATTACGATAGTGATGGTGATATCGATCTATTTGTAGGGGCTAGGAATAAACCTGGTTATTATCCACTCGCATCTAAATCATTATTGCTGACCAATAATGGTGGGTTTTTTGATGAAACGGATGCTGACTTTTTAAAGGATGTTCCTGGAATGGTTACGGGGATAGAAGCGGTAGATTTAAATGGAGATGATCGATTAGATCTGGTTGTAGTAGGAGAGTGGTCAAGTCCACAAATATTTGAGAATACAAAAGATGGATTTAAAAATATCAGTACAGATCTGTTATCGGAGTATTCTGGATGGTGGCAGAGTGTCAGTGCGAGTGATTTAGATAATGATGGAGACTTAGATCTTGTACTAGGTAATCTGGGAGAAAACAATAAATGGAAGGCCTCTAAGGATAAGCCACTGGGAGTGCTTGCTTCAGATTTTGATATGACGGGTTCGCATGATATTGTATTGACTAAAAAGTATAAAGGGCAAGAAGTTCCAGTACGTGGAAAGGAATGCTCAACTCAGCAGATGCCATTTTTGGACTCTAAATTTGAAACCTATAAGGAGTTTGCCAGCTCTAACATTATAGATATCTTAGGAGAAGATGAGATCAATGAGGCCACTAGATACGAGGCCAAAAGCTTTAAAAGCATCGTTCTTAAAAATAATGGGAATTTTAAATTTGAAATCATAGAGCTTCCAGCACAGGCACAGTGGGCACCGATAAAGGAATGTGTATTTAGTGATTTTGATGGCAATGGCTTTCAAGATATACTCATCGGAGGAAATATAAAAAATACAGAACCTGAAACGATCAGTTATGATGCCGGTAAAGGAGCAATCATTTTTAATAAGGGTGATTTTGATTTTGATGTAGAGTATAGATTAGATAAAACTGGACTCCTCTTAAATAATGATCTACGTCACGTTAAAAAGATTACTTTAGGGACTAAGCAGCAAGGTCTCATTGTGGCCAATAATAATATCGGTGTACAACTTTTTCTGAAAAAATAGATTTACGAACCATATCAGCTATGAATAATATAAACTACATTCTCTTATTTGTCATAGTAGGAATATGCCACTCATGTAGCTCTGAGGGTACTAACTCCGCGGGTAGCAAATCTATAAGTAAAAAAGTTTCTAATAAGATTCAGTTTGAATTACTGTCGTCCGAAACTACCGGAGTAGAATTTACAAATAAGATCGATATATATAAGGTCAAGACCTACCTTGAATATATGAATGCCTATAATGGAGGAGGGGTAGCTATCGGAGATGTAAATAATGATGGCCTCGCTGATATCTATTTTACAGGGAATACAAGTAGTAATAAACTCTATCTCAATAAGGGCAATCTCTCATTTGAAGATATAACAATACCTGCAGGTGTCTCGGCCAAAGGAAAATGGTGCACCGGTGCGACAATGGCCGATGTCAATAATGATGGATTTTTAGATATCTACGTCAGTGTGAGTTATCTCGATCAGCCCGAACAAAGAGAAAATTTACTTTTTATAAATGACGGTAATCTAGGCTTTACTGAAATGGCTAAGTCCTACGGCATTAACGATAACCGTTATACAATAGATGCAGCATTTATAGATTACGATAAAGACAACGATCTAGACCTTTTTGTAGCCAATCATGATGTGGCACGTATCGGATATACCTTCGATGATTTTTATAATTTCTGGAAAAATCCAGATGGTAAACATTCAGATGCATTGTACAGAAATAATGGCGATGGAACATTTACAGAGGTCTCTAAAGAAGCCGGTATCTTTAATTATGGATTTTCTTTGAGTACGAGTATTTCGGATTTTAACAATGACGGGTGGCAAGATATATATGTAGCAGTAGATCATACAGAGCCCGATATTCTTTATCAAAATAATGGAGACGGAACCTTTACAAATGTGATTCATGAAAAATTTAAGCATATCACCTTTAGTAGCATGGGGACCGATGCAGCTGATTTTAATAATGATGGTCTGATAGACCTTTATGCCGTCGACATGTTATCTGCAGATAATTATCGGAACAAGGCTCAGATGGGTGATATGAATCCTGATTTTTTCTGGAATAATGTCGATAAGGGATATCACTACTCCTATATGCGTAATCAACTACATATGAATGTGGGAGATGGAAAATTTGCAGAAATCGGCCAAATGGCCAATGTGGATAAAACCGATTGGAGCTGGGCAGCTCTATTTGCAGATCTAAATAATAATGGCTCTAAGGATCTCTTTATTACCAATGGATATCTCTTAGATATTATGGATAAAGACAGCCGTAAAAATCTAGATAAAACCATACAAGAAGCATTCAAGAAAAAGTTAGATCCCAAAAAAGTGTTTTTAGATTTTACGCTAAAACTAACGAGTACTAAGCTTGCAAATTACTGCTATCTCAATAATGGGGACTTGACATTTTCAGATGTCTCTTCAGAATCTGGATTGAATTTTAATGGGTTCTCTAACGGGGCAGCCTATGCAGATTTGGATAACGATGGTGACTTAGACCTTGTGGTAAATAATATAAACGATAAAGCTTTTATCTATAAAAATAAAGCTGAGTCCAATGGAAATAATTATCTCAGAATAAAACTGAATGGCAGCAAGCAAGTGCAGGTTCATGGAGCTAGAGTGACAGTTAGTACCGATGGTGTTACACAATTGCAAGAGTTTAATCCAGTAAGAGGGTATCAGTCATCGGTAGATCATGTATTGCATTTTGGATTAGGGGCTCATAGCGTAGCCGATAGATTAGAGGTTAAATGGCCTGACGGCAAAGTGCAGACTATTGAAAAAGTAAATGCAGGACAGACTTTAGAACTGTCATATATAGACGCTCAGGGAAATGCAAAAGCTGAGCCTCTCTCTAAAGCTATTTTTAAAAGCTCGGACTCGAGTATTCCTTTTGTACATAAGGAAAATGATTTTAATGATTATGATAAGCAGGTGTTATTGCCTCATAAAATGTCTCATTTCGGACCGCATACAAGTACGGGAGATGTTAATGGAGACGGAATCGAGGATGTATATATAGGAGGGGCAAGTGGTCAGCCAGGGGGCATATTTATCAATAGCCCATCAGGTGATTTTGACTTAAAGTCAAATAATGTTTTTATAAAAGACAAGGAGTACGAAGATTATGGATCTACATTAACGGATGTAGACATGGATGGTGATCTAGATTTATATGTAGTGAGTGGAGGCAATGAATTCCCTAATCATAGTCCATCGTATCAAGACAGGTTATACCTCAACGATGGATCAGGGCTATTTACAAAATCTGTCTTGCCTGAAATTACTACTAGCGGTTCAGTGGTGTTAAGTCATGACTTTGATAAAGATGGAGATATAGATTTATTTGTAGGAGGTAGGCAAGTTCCTGGGCAGTATCCTAGGCCTGTAAAAAGCTATATGCTCAAAAATGAGAAGGGAGTCTTTACAAAATTAGAGCTAG
>CALDEN010000171.1 GCA_937942405.1 uncultured Saprospiraceae bacterium | reverse complement strand
ATAGAAGTAAAGAGCTTCTAATCTTTGAGGGCTCGTTTCATCTTCTAATAAAAGGTAGTTGTAGAAAGCATATTTTGCTTCTTTCCAATTGGACCTATTATATTCAAGATTAGCCGATGATAGAAATAGACGTTTTATACGGTCATCTTCAGATTCAATTGTTTTCAAACTGTAAATTTTTTCCGGAACAAAACTCGCAGAGAAAATATTAGCTGAAATAATAAGACAAACAAAAAGGGAAAGAAAATACTTGGGTAAAACTTTTTTTACGCTGTTTTTCATGATGTACGTTTTAGAAGTTACTTAATGAATTTATAAAATCGTTTACTGATTAAATACATCATAAAGATATAGGCCAATTAAAACTCGTACAATAGCGTAAATATGTGATTGTATATATCCCTATAAATAAGGAGGTGGATTATTTAATACCGATTAATGTATAAATTGTCGCTTAATCATATGAGTAATATTATACATACATCGGCATTATACCATAATCATTAGTGAAATATTAAATGATATAACCGACGGCTAAAGGAAAGGATAATTCTAGGTTATAGCTTTGTGTCACACAAAAAAACTAGTGGATGGTCTAATATAGGCCATTGAATAGAAGAAACAAGAAGAACCTATATTAATATTCTATTTTGAGAAGTAGTTTTCTATGCTTTGACGGATGTGCACATTTCGATTCTCATAACTACCTCGGATAAAATTACGTCCAGTCAAAATTTCATAGAGATTTATGTATCTGTCAGACACTAATTTTACAAAATCATCAGGAATATCAGGCATGGATTGACCTTCCAGACCTTGGAATCCATTTTCCATAAGCCACTCTCTTACAAATTCTTTTGAGAGTTGTTTTTGATGCTCTCCTTTAGCTTGACGCTCTTCGTAACCTTCTTTAATGTAATATCTAGAACTATCTGGAGTATGGATTTCATCAATTAAAATTACTTTACCATCTCGTAATCCAAATTCATATTTAGTGTCTACTAAAATCAAACCTCGTTCTGCGGCCATCTTTGTGCCCAGCTCAAAAAGTTTTTGGCTTGCTCCTGCTAACTGATTCCAAATTTGCTCACTTAGAAGTACCTTGTCTAAAATTTCTTCTTTTGAAATATCTTCATCATGGCCCTCTTCTGCTTTCGTAGCGGGTGTAATAATCGGCTCTGGAAAAGCATCTCCCTCTTTCATACCATCTGGAAGCTTTATACCACATAGCTCCCTTCCTCCTGATTTATATGTCCTCCATGCATGACCGGCTAAATATCCTCTCACAACCATTTCTAGTTTTATAGGCTGACATGTATCTCCTATAGACACATTGGGATGTGGGGCTATTTCCAACCAGTTAGGAATGATGTCTCGGCTGGCATCTAAAAAATGAGCAGCGAGTTGGTTTAATACTTGACCTTTATAAGGGATTTCTCTAGGGAGAATATGATCAAATGCTGATATACGATCCGAAACGACCACAGCCATTTTTTCTCCGAAATAATATACATCTCTTACTTTGCCAGAATAGAATCCTGACTGATTTTCAAAGCTAATTGGTGGTTGGTTCATAATGCTTTTCTCTCTTCTACTTAAACTTAATCAATTATATATAGGTCACTGAGTTTTTATCTCTTACAATATCTTTCAATTCCTTCAGAGCTGCATATTCATTGGGTAATACCTTTTTAAAAGCCTCTTTTACTTGGACATAAGCCGTCTTTTCTAATTGAGGAAGGACTCTTTTGATTTTACTTTTGACCCGTTTTACATCATGTTTAATAATACCTCTAACTGATGGTATTTCATGCCAATCAGCTTCTACAGCATACGTTCTAACGATGGAACCGTCTTCTAGCTTACCATCTTCTAACTCTATAATAGATTTATTATTAAAGCTTTGTTCTGTTAAGTTAAAGCCTTCCGGCAACTTCCACACAGAGGGATCATTATCGAGATCAGGGTTAATTAATAGTACTTCCAGTCCTTTTTCATGAACTCTGTAAACAATTACTCTTATTTGATCAAAAACGCTCATAACTACTATGCAATTTGTTTAATACCTAAATCTATGTAATAATAATAAATTTTATTTGTTCTTCAGAAAATGGGTACTTAATGATTGACAAAAATCTGATATATGATAAATACGGTCAGTTATACTATACATATTACATTTTACATCTCATACATGCCCTAATAAGACATGATGAGTTAATGGCTATATTTTTTTTCCTTCTCTTCCAGGATTTACTTTTTTCACACCTTGGAGTATTTTATCGAAGTCTATTTTATCAATAGACATTTCTATTTCTTCAAGAACATCCTCTAATCCTGATAAATCAATAGCATTTAGCGATTCTATACTTATTTTCATCAAATCTTCAATTTCATTAATTTGTTCTTTTGAAGGTTTAAGCTCATCGATTTTAGCAAATACCTCTTGATTTAAGAGCTGTTCGATATCTAGTTCTTCTAAGGCCTTAGTCATTTCTTTTAAGGCATTATCCAGTCCCCCTTTAATTTCTTGAGATTGTTGTCCATGAGCGACGAAGTTCATAATGAGTAATAAAAGACACGTGTAAATGAATTTATATTTCATAAGAATATTGATGTATTAGTCTAATTGAATATTTGAGTTGTATCCTCAAAATTATTTATGAGCGTTCTATCATATTTAAAAATATTAAACCCAATGCCAATATACGATCGTCTACCTTATCTAATTCCTCATATTGAATCACTCTTTGGTTTGTACTGTCTACCAACAGCGGATTAAGAATGGCTGCTATTTCTTTTCCATCTTTTTCTAAACGTTGATATTTTATCTCTTCATTATTTTCTATCGACATCAAAATCTTCTTTGAAGCAGGTGCTAAAAGATCTCCTTTATTATCCAAAGATCCTATGAGATTATCATTACAATAAATGTCCACAGACTTCTGGCCTACTCTATATATGTAGTCCTGTTCTGATGTAGAGACAAGAATGATTTTATTGAATCTATCTTTTTCGATTAAGGCATAGTTCAGTAGTGGCTCATTATATATTGAATAAAAGACTCCAGTTTTCACCTTCTTTCCGCTAGTTCTAATGGTTTTTTGCTCTTTATTAAACGACAAGAGTTTTAATTCTTCCTTATCCAGATCGACAAGGTTTTGACTTGAATCCAATAGAACAGTTTTTAGAAGGCTTCTATCTGCCTGACTTATCCCTTTTCTCCATTGATCTGAGTTCAGTATATTTTTAAAAAAATAACGTACTCCTCCTACAACACCTACTGCTAGTACAACTAATCTAAGTAATCCTATCATTAGCAATTAAAAAAAGCCTCAATAAAGAGGCTTCTATGTTTATAAATATGATTTCAACATTTCTTTTTGAGAAGACTTACGTAATCTTCTTATCGCTCTCTCCTTTATCTGACGCACTCTTTCTCTTGTGAGCCCATATAGCTCTCCGATTTCTTCCAATGTGAGAGATTTATGTCCATTAAGTCCATAATATGCACTGATTACTTCTATTTCTCTAGGAGATAATTCAGAAATCCCATTTTTTATATCGATCATTCTGGATTCTTCCATGAGGTAAGTCTCTGGATTATCTTGGTCATTCTCTACAAATAGATCTAGCATTGTAGCATCGCCTTCTTCCCCTCCCACTGGTGCATCCATGGATAAATGCCTAGAACCACCACGTACCATTCTACTTATTTCTTTGGGTTTTATATCCAAGAGCTCTCCGAGTTCCTCATGAGATGGGTCTCTCTCAAATTCTTGTTGGAAAGAAACTACCGCTTCATTAATTTTATTGTAAGAGGTTACCTTATTTAAAGGAAGCCTTACCATTCTTGAATATTCCACGATTGCATACAAAATCGACTGCCGTATCCACCATACTGCATAGGATATAAATTTAAATCCTCGTGTCTCGTCAAAACGTTTGGCCGCTTTCATGAGCCCTACATTCCCCTCATTTATTAGATCAGGAAGTGAGAGTCCTTGATTTTGATATTGCTTAGCAACAGATACCACAAATCGTAAGTTACTTCGCACCATTTTATCTAATGCTTCATGATCACCATCTCTTATTTTTTTGGCAAGAATGGCTTCTTCCTCGGCAGTTATCATCTCAATTCGGGATATATCATTAAGATATTTGTCGAGAGCGACACTTTCCCGAGAGGTTATTTTGTTTGTAATTTTTAATTGCCTCATAAACTTGGTGGTTTAATGGTTGTTATTCTTTAATCTAAAACTTGACATTAACAAATAAATTGTTTAAGTCATAACGTTTTAATTACAATTCTGTTTACACCAAAAAAGTTTCCAAAAGCAAAAAAAAAACCCAAAAGACGTTTTTAATGTCTTTTGGGTCGTATATGCGATATATTTAATACGTTTTTTCTAAGAATCTTTAGGTATCAGTACCTTTCTTGAAAGTTTAATTTTACCAGATCTTTCGTCGATTCCGATGATTTTTACTTTCACATCATCTCCTACGTTATAAACATCTTCTACTTTTTCTATACGAGTATGAGATATTTCAGATACGTGTAACAATCCACTCTTTCCTTTAAAATCTACAAAAACACCATATGGCATTACTGAAGCTACCTTTGCATCGAATATATCTCCGACATCAGGTGTAAATGTAATGTCTTGAATTCTTGCTTTGGCTGCAGCCAATGAATCTCCATCAGTACTAGAAATATTTACATGTCCTTTACCATCTATTTCTTCGATAGTAATCGTGGCTCCTGTAACTTCTTGTATCTCCTGTATGATCTTACCTCCTGGTCCGATAACTGCACCGATATAACTTTTATCGATAATCAGTTTTTCCATACGTGGTGCATGTGGTTTTAACTCTGCCCTCGGTTTCTCTGTGGTCTTAGCCATCTCATCTAGGATGTGAAGTCTTGCTTCTTTGGCTTGTTTAAGAGCTTTTTCTAGCGTCTCATATGGAAGACCGTCTATTTTAATATCCATCTGACAAGCACAGATTCCTTTACGAGTTCCTGTGACTTTAAAGTCCATATCTCCGATTGCATCCTCATCTCCTAATATATCTGTAAGGATTGCATGATTAGTACCATCTGAGATCATACCCATAGCGATACCCGATACTGCTGCTGAAACTTCAACTCCCGCATCCATTAATGCCAGTGAACCAGCACATACTGTGGCCATCGATGATGAACCGTTGGATTCAAGTATATCTGATACTATTCTTATCGTGTAAGGACTATCTTCAGGTAATACTTGTCTTAGCGATCTAGCTGCTAGGTTTGCATGCCCTACCTCTCTTCTTCCTGGACCTCTCATCGGCTTAATCTCACCTACAGAAAGTGCTGGGAAGTTATAGTGTAGTATAAATTTCTCATAATAATGATCTAGAGCCGTATCGATCATTTGCTGATCCATCTTAGTTCCCAATGTCAATGAAGTCAACGACTGAGTCTCTCCTCTTGTAAATATCGCAGATCCGTGAGTAGAAGGTAGATAATCTATCTCCGTCCATATCGGTCTCACTTTATCCAATGGTCTTCCGTCTAATCTTACAGACTCTTCTAAAACCATCGTTCTGATCACCTCTTTTTTAAGTTTCTCAAAACACTCCTTAGCGACACCCATATTTTCATTGATCCACTCCTCATCTTTGTCAGCTTTTAACTGCTCTTTCATTTCATCTTTAATCGCAGAAAAACGATCTTTTCTATCAAACTTCGAAAGTGCACCTTTTGCCACTTCGTAAATCTTGTCTCTTGTTAAACTTTTAACCAATGCTTTTACATCAGCATCTAATTCTGCAACAATAAACTCTCTTTTTATCAAAGCCTTGTCTCCTACTTTTTTAGCTAAGTCAAGTTGAGCAGCACATTGAACTTTTATCGCATCGTGTGCAACTTTAATGGCTTCGATCACAAATGCTTCATCCACTTCTTTACCGTCTCCTTCCACCATCATTACGTTCTCAGCAGTTGCCGCAACGATTAGATTCAGTTCAGCATCTGGAATTTGATCTTTCTTAGGATTAACGATGTATTTATCATCTAATTTTATTACTCTGACTTCTGATAAAGGTCCGTTCCATGGAATGTCCGATATGGCCAATGCCGTAGAAGCTGCAAGAGCAACATACGCATCTGGAGTAAGGTCTTCTTGTGCAGAAATGAGGTTAATGATAACTTGAGTATCATGCATATAACCATCTGGGAATAAAGGTCTTATCGCTCTATCTACTAATCTAGAAGTTAAGATTTCATAATCTGATAATCTCGCTTCTCTTTTAAAAAAGTTTCCAGGAACTCTACCTGCTGCTGCAAATTTTTCTTGATAATCTACTGAGAGCGGAAAGAATCTTGCATCTTCTCTTGGTTCGTGTGCAGATACCACAGAAGCAAAAATCATCATTTTACCTACTTTAACTACACATGAACCATGTGCTTGAGCAGCTAATTTTCCTGTCTCAATAGTAACTTCTGTACCGTCGGGCAAGTTAAATGCCGTAGTAATTGGAATTTTTTTTCCCATAATTTTAATCAATCTAGTATGTGGTGGTCTTTTGTGTTAAGCAGAAAATTTGGAGTAGAAAAAAATCAGCGGATGCAAAAAAATCGGTATTTTATATTTCTCTAATAAAGACCTCCCGTAAATAATTAATAAAAAAAAGGTGCCTCACTTTGAGGCACCAGTATTTTGTGTTTTATCTATTTTCTTATTTGCAACTTCTCGATAAGTGCTCTGTACTTTTCGATATCATTTGCAGCGAGATATTTTAAGAATCTCTTTCTTTTACCTACTAGCGTTAAAAGCGATCTTCTACAAGCATGATCCTTTTTATTTTCTTTAAGGTGCTGAGAAAGTTCTTTTATTCTGTACGTAAATAATGCCACCTGACCTTCTACAGATCCAGTGTTAGTCGCTGATCCTCCATGCTCTGCAAAGATTTCAGCTTTCTTTTCTTTTGTTAAATAATTTGCCATTGTTTTTTAGTTTTACCAAAAAGGATTAATAATACAGTTTTAGCGACTGCAAAAATAGGTATTTTATTTCAGTTTTAAGGATAAGTTCTAATTATTCTTGGCCTCGTTCCATAATGCATCCATCTCTCCTAAAGTCATCTCAGTAAGTGGTTTAGATGCTTGCTGCTCAATGTATTCAAATCTATTTTTAAACTTCTTATTTACCTTTTCGAGGGCAGTTTCTGGATCGATCTTTAAAAACCGAGCATAGTTTATAAGAGAAAACATCACGTCTCCAAATTCGTCCTCTATTCGAGCTATGTCTTTTTCCTCATGGATGGCTTTTTTTAATTCTTGCACCTCCTCTTCTACCTTTTCCCATACTTGGTCTTTGGATTCCCATTCAAAGCCTACTTGCTTGGTTTTTTCTTGCATACGGTACGCCTTTACCATAGCCGGCAATGACACAGGGACACCCGATAAGACAGATTTAGGCTTATCTCCTTTCTTTTCTTCCAGTTTCAGCTGTTCCCAGTTTTTCATGACATCGGATTCGTCGTTTACTTCTACGTCGCCATAAATATGAGGATGTCTTCTGATGAGTTTCTCACACACTTTATTGAGCACGGTAGTCATCGTAAATGCCTCTTGCTCCGTTCCTAACTTTGCATAAAACACCATGTGCAGCATTAGATCTCCCAACTCTTCTTCTACATCTCCCAAATCATTTCCGAGTATAGCGTCTGCCAATTCGTAGGTTTCCTCAATCGTTAAGTTTCTTAAGCTTAGAAATGTTTGCTTTTTATCCCAAGGACACTTAGCTCTTAGATCATCCATTATATCTAGTAGCCGTTGGAATGCCAAAAGTCTCGGATCCATTTTTATTTATTTATGTGGACACAAACTTAATTGTATTAACTTTGTTTTAATATTAAATTTCTAGTCAGATGAATACTTTTTTCTACATGTTTGCCATCATATTTGTCGTTTTCGGCTTATCCTTTATGATGATAAATCTGAGACAACTCGTGACTGGCAAAGAGTTTCGAGGTACATGTGCATCTAATAATCCGATGCTGAAAAGTGAAATCGGGGACTGTACCGTATGTGGTAAAAAACCGGACGAAGAATGTAAAATGCCTGAGGTAAAGGATTAATACTCAGCTCTCAACTTTATCATTGCCGAAAACACCAAGGCAACCAATAATACTATTACTACTAACATGTTTATCACTAATTAAGATCGGCAAAATTAGCAATATGCCTAATCTTCCTTGGATAATGGATGTTTATATTTCAAATAATTTTGATTTATATATTTTTTATTCGTCATGCGTTTTGGCTTAAGCCAAAGTTTGATCATTTTTACAGTAATGCAGTCTAAAAATAAATCTTGGCGTAAAGCCTACATCGCAATAGTCGTACTTAATATCCTTTACATTTTGGTATTTCTTCTCGTTACTAAATCGTATGTAATATGAGTGGTATCGACTGGATGGTAATGTCTATTACGATGACCGCTGTAATCGGTTATGGCTTTTGGAAGACTAGAGGCAGCAAAGACATGCAAGGCTACTTATTAGGTGGTAATGAAGCCAAATGGTGGACGATAGGATTATCTGTTATGGCCACACAAGCAAGTGCAATTACTTTTCTTTCTACACCAGGACAGGCTTATTTCAGTGGGATGGAATTCATCCAGTTTTACTTTACACTGCCGATCGCTCTAATCATAATCTGTGTCACCTTTATTCCCATTTTTTACAAATTAAAAGTCTACACAGCTTATGAGTTTTTAGAAAATAGATTTGATTATAAAACAAGGGCATTTACCTCTTTTTTATTTCTCATACAGAGGGGACTTGCAGCGGGGATAACTATATATGCTCCTGCGATCATTTTGAGCTCTATAATGGGATGGAATCTGAACATCACTACCCTGTTTATAGGCTTTGTGGCCATCTTATATACTGTCTCCGGAGGTACAAAGGCAGTGCATGTAACGCATATGTTACAAATGACTATAATCTTGATCGGGCTAGTCATCATCTTTTTTATACTTATCTATTACTTAAACCTAAACAATACATTAGATGAAGTAATGACGATTGCCGGATCATCTGACAAACTCGACATAATAGATACAGAGTTTAACTGGAATGATAGATACAACATCTACACCTGCCTCATAGCAGCCCCATTTTTATTCCTCTCCTATTTTGGTACGGATCAGAGTCAAGTACAGCGTTATATTTCTGGAAAATCCATAGAGGAATCTAGGAAAGGACTGGTAATGAATGCCATGCTCAAGTTACCACTTCAGTTTTTTATCTTATTCCTAGGTGTACTGGTCTTTGTCTTTTATCAAACAAATAAGTCCCCTATATTTTTCAATGACAATGTGATAGAGAAGGTGCTCTCATCAGATTACCAAGCTGAAGCTAATTCTCTTATAGAGGCCTATGATATAAACCATGCTGAAAAAATAGCACTTAGTGATCGCCTTTTTGAAGATAGAGCTGCTCATCAAAATACCTGGAACGCAAAGATCAAAGAAGAGACGAATCTTAGAAACGAATTCAAAACACTTATCACCAAAGTAGATGAGAACATCGAAACCAATGATAAAGATTATGTCTTTATTTCCTTTATACTTCACTACTTACCTAAAGGCTTAGTAGGACTATTATTTGCAATGATATTTTTTGCTGCGATGTCATCTACAGCATCTGAGCTTAATGCCTTAGGTTCTACCTCTACAGTAGACATTTACAAACGACTAATCAAACCCTCTGCTAGTGACAAACACTTTTTATGGGCAGGTAAACTGTTTACTTTATTTTGGGGCTTAGTCGCGATCCTTTTTGCATCCGTAGGCACACTCTTTGAAAACCTGATTCAACTTGTAAATATCGTAGGGAGTATTTTTTATGGCACCATCCTAGGTGTCTTTTTAGTCGCTTTTTACTTCAAAAAAATCAAGGGAAATGCCGTTTTTATAGCAGCTCTCGTCACTCAGCTAATCATACTCTATCTCTATTGCCAATATTTACATGTACCTGAAGGATCGACAAAAGTAGCGGCTTTTAGCTTTCTTTGGCTTAATCTAATAGGGACAATAGGTGTTATTGTGCTTTCTTTCGTTATTAGAGCATTGCCTGTTCAACTTTTTAAACGATAGAAATATTAGTGGTTCTCGTTCTTTTATATACCCTAAACTAAATATACATTTGCGGCAAAACACGACAAATGAATTTAAAACGGATAATGTCCATCGGGGCATTTATTTCTATCGCCTATATGGGGCTTTCTCAGAATAATTTAGAGATCGGACTATCATTGGGTGCCTCACAATCTGGAACGGATACACACAGCTGGGGAAACGACGGTGAAAGCATATTTGCCAAGACCAATCTACTCGTAGGACTTAATGCCGCATACCCTATTACTTCTAAAATTAAGCTTAGAGCGAACTGGTTTATGTCTAGCTTAGAGGGAGACGACAGAGATGTAACCGGACATGAAAATAGAGCATATAGCTTTACATCTCCTCTACATGAGATATCACTAGATTTAAAATGGAATCTCTGGGATAACTATCCTAAAGAAAATCCAGATCAACTGGAAACAGACTTAAGTAGCTCTAATAAAAAACTCATTGCCTTTTACTTGACAGGAGGAGTCGGAGCATCATATACTGACCCTGAAGTTATTTATGGAACGATGCCTTTGGAGTCTCAAAAGCTACAAGATGAGGCAGATTTAAGTAAAATCAATTTACAAATCCCTATTGGCTTGGGAGCCAATTTTAAATTATCAAACAAACTTAATCTTGACTTTGAAATGAGATCTATCTTAGCGATGACAGATCTATTAGATGGTATGAGTGAGGTGGTAAACCCAGAAAATAATGACACTTATCTTTTTGCCTTATTGAGACTTAATTATAAGCTCTAAATAAAGAATGAGCTTGGGAAATAATCCCAAGCTCATTTTCTATTTATTTTATTCCAATGGAGAAGTTCTATTTCTTAGACCACTCTGCTAT
Source organism: uncultured Saprospiraceae bacterium (assembly GCA_937942405.1). GTDB lineage: Bacteria > Bacteroidota > Bacteroidia > Chitinophagales > Saprospiraceae > JAHDHU01. The sequence goes on along the minus strand of CALDEN010000171.1, from coordinate 1,033 downwards.
TGCATCTTTGTTAAACTTAACATACTGCATATTTCCTGCTTTTTCTGCAAGTTCCATAGATTCTTTGGCCGATTTGATGGCATCCTTATACTTTCCTAAAGCAGCTTCGATTTGAGATTTTCTTCTCACCTGCCAAAACTTCTTATCGTCACCATCCGTTGCTTTTTTTACATACTCATAAGCAGTTTTGAGATCTTTACCACTACTGAAGTAATAACTCGCAGCGTTATAATAATCTCCCTTAGATGGTCCAGCTAATACTTTTGAGATATTTGCCATTACATCTTGATCCGTCTCTACCTGAATATCAAAACCAACAGAAGTGTTTTCCCAATTAAAAGACAATTTACTAGACGCATCTTTTAGATCATCAAAAGAGATTCTAAACGACTCTGTAGCATCAGAAGTAGCCATCGGTTTTGCCCCAACAGTAACTAGAGGCGTCTGTTCTTTATAGGAAGACCATGATCCTTTGTCGTATGGATACAAATAAAACTCCCAATTCATTTTTCCAGGTTTAGATAGGATTGCGTAACTCCCCTTTTCTAATTTCTGACCTCCTACCATTATGGCCTTATTACATGTCAATTTTGTGGCAGAATTTGCTCCAGTTCGCCATATCTCATTGAAAGGAACTAAGCCATCAGCGGCAAAAATAGTTCTGTCTTTTACACTAGGTCTTGAATACTCTACCGTTACATCTACTAAACCTACGGTTTGAGTGATTTTAGAACTGGGAGATGCTGCTGGAGTTTTTATTTGAGCATTTATGCTTGAAAACAAAAACAAAGAGAATATCAGCGAAAAGTATTTCATAGATTGATTCATTTTTTTTGATTAAAAATTTAGTAGTTAATATTAAAACAATAATAAATATATAAACACAAAGGGAGATTCTCTGTTTAGAGAACCTCCCTTTTTATTTAAAACTAGATGTCAGAAGACATTTCTAGCTATTACTCAATCACAATCATTTTCTTAGTTGCAGTGAAGTCACCACTTTCTAACTGGTAGTAAAGTACTCCTGCACTTG
>CALDEN010000170.1 GCA_937942405.1 uncultured Saprospiraceae bacterium | reverse complement strand
CCCTAATCCTGCTGACCCATTTACCTGAATATCTACAAAGTAAAAATCATCTGCCGTATCTGCTGTTCCATTTCCATTACAATTGTCCCCTAAGTTGATAACTGTCAATGTTTCCTCTGAACAGGTCTCTGCAATCAATGCAACGGATGCCATACAGGCCAAATCATCATTATCTGTAATCGTAAAATTCAAATCCCCTCCCGTTGATGGATACGGACCAAAAGTAAATGTACTTGTTGCATAATCTCCAGTAGCACTTAGTGGATCGTTTGCGGTCCATCCACTAGCTCCAGATCCGATGATCTCTAGCTCATATGAAAATAGATCATCGTCTGGGTTACAGGGAGTGTTATTATCATCACAGTTTATTGCACTTATTACGGTAGCTGTAATGTTACAAGTCGGACTACTCGTACAATCTGGAATCTCTAAATCTATTACGTCCAAACAATTAGGGTCATCAGCATCGACTACCTCCACAATCAAAAAGTCATTTGAAGAAGAATTTAAATTTATCTGAAAAGTAGTCGTTTGTCCATATTGGCCACTAGATGGTGTAGGAATTCCTAGATCAGTCTCTACTGTATACCCCGATCCAAGATTTACGCCGATCGGATTTAAATCAAATGTTAAAAAGTCATCGAAATCATCATTAGGTGTGCCATTATCATTACACTGCAAATCGAAGTCAAAATTATATTCACAGTTTTCTATCGAGCCACATTCCGTGTATGACTCCATTATAATCTGATTACTATCTCCTATTTCTAGATCCGTGATTTCTACATATTCAACAAAAAATCCGGTATTGAGTACATCAAAACATAATTCAAAAAGAAGCTTATCATCCGGTAAAGCTATGGGGTTAGTACCTGTAAAGTCAAACCATAAAAACCGTATGGTATCAAGTCCCATCATGTCTCCTAAGACATTTAGATTAGCCATTGATAATGGGAAATCACTACAGAAATTTTGACCTCCGGTAAAAGAAAGCGAACTGGTATTAAAAATAAAACTGGCTTCTATACTTTGTACATCAGCAAAATCATCAACTGTAAATTCTACACATTGATTTTCTCCAAAAGAAGCCACTTCATGAGATCCGATTATACCAACTCCCGTACCCCCCTCTCCACAAGTAAAGGTACCTGTAATCTCCTGGCCACATCCAGCATCCAAAGAGCACGGACCTGAACAATCGTTGACTGTAATTTCTAAAGTAAAAATCTCATCACAATCAGTAAATGGTGTAAAAGCATAAACATTGAGACCTAAATTCATCGTGCTCGGATTATACGTGTCGCTCGGTGTCCAAAAACCCGGGATCCCCTCTAAGGATATAGTTGGTAAAACAAAATCCATTACATCTGTATCACAGTACTCAGGAATCGTATTAAAACTCGGCGTTACAATATCATACACCTCCACTTCCAACACAAACTCTTCAGCACAGCCATCTGGAGTAAAAGTATAATCCGCAATGCCTGGTGTCGATGTATCTATAGCTGATGGTGACCATGATCCAGTGATTCCGTTATCGCTACTCGGTTGTAGATTATCAGGAATAGCATCTTGACAATACTCGTCGGCAAGATTAAATATGGCGATATCCGGTGTAAGAATTTCGATATCCATAGTCGCATCCTCAGTACATGCCTGAGTCGAGACGAAAGTATAGGTTTCTATTCCTGGCACGCTAGTGTCTATAGGTCCGTTCCAAGTTCCATCAACACCATTATCGGATGTGGTAGAAAGTATCGCGGGAATAGCATCTTGGCAGTAAGGTCCTAATTGCTCAAAAGTAGGTACGATCGGATTGATAAAATTAATGGTTATCGGATTACCTGTAATGGTTCCTGCACATCCAGCCTCGGATACTCCTGTAAGCTCAAATGTTAAATCTATCCCAACAAACAACTCTGGAATTAATAAGGTAGTCCCATCAAACGAAGGCAAAATTCCTGTAGTCGTACATATCTCTATCATGCCTGATAAAGCATTTAATGTGATATCAAAAGGAAAACTAAGACCTGCTGCAGATATTAAAAAGCTTAAATCATAAGGGCCTCCATTGCCTCCAGTAACATCGTAGGTTACATCTAGGCACTCTCCAGGGCATAAATCTGTACTAGTCGAACTTAGCTCGGCCTGTGCTCCACTCGAGCTTGCTACAACGATTTCCATAGTTGTAGATTCTGCACATTGGCTGAGTGGATTAAACGTATAGGTGCTGGTTCCTTCCACAGAGGTATTTATCGGAGCATCCCATGTACCCTCTACCCCGTTTTCAGAAACTACAGGAAGTAAATCCGGTACTTCATTTACACAATATGGTCCGAGTTGCATGAATGATACAACTAGAAGTTCAACTACACTAATACTCATGGTCTCGGGGTTTACACAATTATCATCAGGGGTAAACGTAAAAATAGTAATTCCTTCTACAGATGTATTAATGCTTCCATCCCAATTACCAGAATATCCTTCCAAAGAAGTAGTCGGTAGATCTACACCCATCTCATTAATACAAAATGGACCTAACTGATCGAAGCTTGGAGTGAGTGACGAATTAATTTCCAGAGTGATGTTTTCTGTTGCAGCCGAACAAGGACCTAAAGCATCTGGATCATCGGTAGTTGCTGTAATAAGAGCCGTGTTTCCAGCTATATCATTTACACCAGGAGTGTAGGT
>CALDEN010000169.1 GCA_937942405.1 uncultured Saprospiraceae bacterium | reverse complement strand
AGGATAAATTTAAATACTTCCGCTAAAATTTATTATTTCATTTGCTTCAAAGCTGTAGCCCAATCTTCGATATGATTCACTTTAAGTATCTTACCGTTTTCTATAGTGTGAATATCGATAGACATCGTTTCAAAAGATTTAGATCCATCCGTTGGGACTCCAAAAAATTTTCCCTCTGGAGAATTAGGCGTTCCTGTAATCTTACTTCTTACGATTACCTGATTTCCGGATTCAATTATTTCTTGAGGAGCCCAGACTAAGTCAGGTATCATTTTCCAAAAGAATCTCAACTGACCAATCAGTTGTTCGCTATTTTTATTTTCAATGGTTCCATATGATATAAAATCGTCGTCTAATAAATCAAATAGCACTGCAGCTGGATTCGTTTCTGTGTTTACAGTTAATGCTTTTTCGTAAAAAGGTAAAACTAATTCTTTAAGACTTGTCATTTACTTGTTTTTAGTTCCTGTTTAGGAGGTAATAATTTCGTTATTATTTATAGATGATTTTTACTAAAAAAATAACGATGGGAGTAAAAGATATTCCCATCGTCAATTTCTACAACTAATTAATTCTCCAATTCTATGGAAAAAGTTTTTCCAGGATTAAAGTCATAACCTGCACTAATTTCTACTACAATCACATTGTCTGAATCAATTATGAGACTAACATTTTCGTCACTAGAGGTAGATCCTGTGATATTATGAGCTTCTGACAGAGTAAAATAGTATCTATCAAACTTTCCATCAGGGAATGTCCCAAATTGCATAGGCCAGAAAGGATCTGTAGAATCTGGCAATAGTGTAAATGTTATTTTATCAGCGTCGAAGTCTATGGCATACAAGCCATTAATGTCTCCAAAAGGAGTACCTGTCTGACCAAGGGCACCTGCAAATTCAACTGCTGAATAAGATAATGTTGCAAACTCATCGAAAGCATTATCGGCTAGACCAAATAGACTAGGATAAGATCCCTCTGCTTCACCAGGATCCTGCAAAGTATTTCTGAGGGTGATATTTGTTCCTTCAACTAATGCTTCTGCATCATCTCCACAAGAACTGAGGAATGCAACACCTAATATTGCAATCAACAAAATTTTAAACGAATTCATATTTATAGTTTGTTTAATAATTAACAGATTTATTTTCCATTGTATGCTCTAGAAACTTCGATACTATCTTCAAACCAATTCCAAAGAATGACTTTCCCGTCTTTAACTTTAACTCTCAATGCGTAGGTAAACTCTTTGGTGTCTACCCCTGTATTTGTCAATTTACCGATCATTTGCCCAAAGTATGCCGCAGTATCGTCGGAGGTCACAGCATCTACGGGTTCCCATTTAATCGTTTGGAAGCCTTTACCAAAGGCGGGCATAAATTTCTCCAAAATGGTTTGCTTACCCTTCCATAGTCCATTTTCGTTTATCCAAGGAATCGCGGAATCACCAGAGTTTTGCCATACCATGTCTTCATGCATTAGGTTTGACATCGCCACCATATCACCTTTCCCCATAGCTCCCATGTAGGCATCAGCTATATCCATAGCCGTTTGTTTTTTTGTACCACTTTTAAGCTGTTGCATAGCTGTAGCCCAATCTTCTACATGATGAGTAGCTAATATTTTACCCTCTTTCATAGTATGCATATCGATGGTTGTAATTTCAAATTTCTTTGTACCATCAGTTAGCAATCCCATAAATTCACCTTTTGGTGTACCTGATGCTTTACTTCTTACGATATAAGTATTTCCATCATTATGAATAACTTGAGGTTCCCATTTTAAATCCGGGATGAGCTTCCAGAAGAATTCCAATTGCCCCATAAGTTGCTCTGCATTTTTAACTCCAGTAGAGCTTGATGATTTATAACCATCCGCTAAGAGTGGCGTTAGAACCTTAGTAGGTCTGGTAATAGAATTTACAGTTAATGCATTGTTGTAAAATGCATTGATGCTTTCTTTGTTTTTCATTGTTTCCTTGGCATTTAGTTTTACTAACTCCTTATTTGTGTTACATCCTATAAATGCAAAGGATACTAGTAATAGTGATGTTATGATGTTTCTCATGACGTTGTGTAATAATTTTAGGCTAAAAAAAATTAAACGATAATTTAAAACGCTAAAGTAGCCTAGAGGCCCTCTTGGTTTTAGGTTAAATAATTCCTTTTTATGGTGAAAAGAAGAAAGTCGAAAATTTGAGTTAGTTCGATTTGTAATTTATGCGATTAGCTGACCTGAATTGTTTAGGTGTTACACCCGTATATTTTTTGAAGTATTTGAAAAAGTTAGTAGGATCATCAAATCCTACTTTGTAGGCTATTTCTGTCAGGGAACTTGTTGAGTTTATTATTAGTCTTTTAGATTGAATAATAACGATCTCATTAATCAAAGATTTTACCGTTTTATTAATAATACTTAAAGTAACATTGTTCAATGTCTTGGGGGTAACCCCCAAGACATTAGCATAATAAGATACCTTTTTATGTAAAAAACAATCTTTTTCTACTTTTGCCTGAAATTGTAAAAACATAGACAAATACTTGTGATAGTCAAATACGATATTATCCTGAGACTTTATTCTTAATAATTTTGTAATAATTACATGAAGGTAACTTCTTACAATACTTAAGGAATGGTCATCTACAGCACCATAATATTCTTCCTTGATTAAATTGATCAAAGTTATTATATCATTATATTCGGTATCATTTAGTTGTAACTTAGGTGAAGTCAACATTTCATTGAAGAGTAGAAAAGTTTGTGATGCTTTAATTTCATTGGTCTGATTTAGAATGAAATCTTCTGTAAAAACGAGTAAAATTCCTTTTGCTTTATTTTTGTAAAATTTATGTACGTTGTCTTTTCGTAGAGTAAAAAGAGTTCCCTTTTTTATGTCATAATCCTGGAAGTTAAGATTGTATTGGCCAGACTTTTGTGAAAAGAGCAATATTGCATAGAATGATATTTTATGAAATTCAAACTGATTATGATCTTGGGGTTTTTTCTTTAATAAATCTTCATATGTCACAATATCAAATTGAAATTGTTGAGACTTATCCTTTACAAAATTTATTTCTTTGAATGTTCTTTTCATAATTCAAATGATTCCAAAACATTCTCAGAATACTCTACCCAAAACAATAATATTTTATTTATCAACAACAAAAAAAGCTTCTTCTACAAAAATGAAGCTTCGCCCTGACCATTTAGGGTTAAATTTTGCTTATTTATGGTGATTTTATGTTCCTGATTTACTTGAATCTAAAAGTAATTGTAAAATCAATTTTTACACAATCAATCAAAAATTTAAAGTATCGTGTACCTATCATACGCACAGGTACAATTTCATCAACAAATACTTTTTGATTTTGATTACGTTTAAAAAATGAATCCTACCCTTCTAGATCATGATCCTTGCGATGTGCTTTGTAACGTCCTTTCCCGAATTTGCTCCCGTTAAACTGAGTAGTCGCTACTAGGTTTTGTTGCTCCTCCTCGGATAGTTGGATAAAATCTTGACAAGTGGTCGAGCAGGTATCTGTGTATTTTTCGGCACAAGCTGAGCATTGGATAAAGAGGATGTGGCATGCATCGTTAGCACAGTTTTTATGATCGTCACATGGAGTGCCACATTGGTGACATTTAGCTATGATCTCCTCCGTTATTCTTTCGCCTAAGCGTTCATCAAAAACGAAATTCTTTCCTTGAAATTTATTTTCTAAGCCATCTTTTTCTACTTGTCTAGCATACTCGATAATGCCACCTTCGAGTTGATGTACCTTTTTAAAGCCTTTATGCTTAAAATATGCACTCGCCTTCTCACATCGGATACCTCCTGTGCAATACATTACGATGTTCTTATCCTTATGTGGTTCCAGAAGATCTTCTACGATGGGTAAGGACTCTCTAAAAGTCTCTACATCAGGAGTCAGAGCTCCTTTAAAATGACCGACCTCGCTTTCATAATGGTTACGCATGTCTATGACCACGGTATCTGAGGATTCCGTCAGTTGATTGTATTCCTTAGCACTGAGATGCTTACCTCCGTTTGTTACATCGAAGCTATCGTCATCTAATCCGTCCGCCACAATTTTGGGCCTGACTTTGATTTTTAATTTATAGAAAGACTTTCCGTCATCCTCGATGGCAATATTGAGCCTGATGCCTTTTAAAAAATCAACAGTATCCATTTCCTTTTTAAAAGCTTCAAACTGTGCCTCAGGAACTGATATCTGACCATTAACTCCTTCTGAAGCGATATAAATTCGACCCAATACACCTATGGCATCTAGACTTAAATAGAACTGATCCCTAAAAGCATCAGGGTCTGTGATCTGAGCGTATTGATAAAAAGAGAGTGTAATACGCTTTTCTGTACTATTGAGGATTTGAGCCTTAAGCTCTTCACCGTTTATTTTATTATAAAGTTTCATCGCAATTGCAGTTTACGAGTCCTTAAAAAATATTATTTCTAAAAGTGTCTAATTCTTCTGGAGCGGTTTCTTTACAAATCTAGCAACTATTAAGATCAGCACTGCACCTATAGTCGCAGAGACTAGCATACCTACAAAATCCTTAGGTAACTCTACTCCAAAGGTATCTGATATCATCGTTACGATACCTTGACCTGGAGTCAGTCCCAATAATTTAAAGAGAAATCCACCAACGATCGCACCTGCTATACCTAATAGTCCATTGATTAAGGGTCCAAAATTATCCCCCTTTACAATTCTAGCAGCCAATGATCCGGATATGATACCCACAACGATCATGATCAATAAATTCAAATAATCCATATAAGTCCATTTTAATCGATTGCAAATATATATAAGATCGGAACTATTTCTCGTTATGTCCTTTTATACTTATAAATAAGGCATTTAGCTCCAATTATTATATTTGTAAGCAGAATTAGAACAGATATGGCACCTAAAAAGGAGAAAACGCGGTATACCAAAACTGAATTAAAGCAGTTTCATCAATTGATCACTACAAAACTAGAGGAAGCTAGAGCTCAATTAGATTTTTATCTCAACTCTTTGGGCGAAAATGCAGAAGTAAATAAATCCAAAGGGATAGATGATGGTACGGGATCTTCAGAAAATGAACGATTGTCAAATCTGGCTACTCGTCAAAGAAAACACATCGTACATCTAGAAAATGCCCTCTTGAGAATACAAAATGGGGTTTATGGCGTTTGTAGAGAAACAGGTAAGCTCATATCTGCTGATCGATTAAGAGCGGTACCACATGCTACCTTAAGTATAGAGGCCAAACAAAGTAAATAATTACTTTTGTGAATATAAAATCCCCAAAATAGTGAAGAAGTCTAGTGCGGTTATCCTTCTGATTACAAGTCTTTTGATACTGGATCAAGTATTAAAAGTGTATATAAAATTAAATGTGCCTTACGGAAGTGGTTTTGATCTACTCGGACTGAGCTGGGCCAAAATACATTTTGTCGAAAATGAAGGAATGGCATTTGGCTTTAGCCTTGGAGGATATTATGGGAAACTCTTTTTAAGTGTATTCAGAATAATCATGATCGGATTTCTGATATATCTATTGCGGGAACTGATCAGAGCTAAACAATCTATGGGTTTAGTCCTCAGTTTTGGGCTTATCGTAGCTGGTGCGATCGGTAATATGATCGATAGTGCCTTTTATGGGATGGTGTTTTCTAGGAGTAGTTTCCATCATCGAGACTTGGCTATATTTATGCCGGAAGGTGGAGGATATTCCTCGTTTCTACATGGTAATGTAGTCGATATGCTTTACTTCCCGATGGTAAATAC
>CALDEN010000168.1 GCA_937942405.1 uncultured Saprospiraceae bacterium | reverse complement strand
AATATTGAGAAAGAGACAAGTAGAAATAATACTCGATGCATAGGATATAAAATGTTTGCTATTTTTGATAAAAAATCATTATTGTGCAACATCGAAATCTCTATTTAGCATTATTTATATTATTATGTTCGTCTAATCTTTTATTAAGTCAAAGAAACAAGGTCGTTGGAAATTATTTAAGAATAGGAGGCCTGATTAGTTATTCTAATTCATCTCAGGAGTATCAAATATCTACTAGTTATAATACAGTAGATAATGATGTATTACTACAATTTCTAACGCCTACCTCAGGGACTTTTGAACTGGAGATGGATTCAGTGAATATTACAAATTCGGTAAATTTAACGCCGCCACATAATTCATTGAAATTCGGGATGTCACTTCAATTAATCAAACCTAATGGATTTTTTCAGGAATTCAGTCTCACTAATTTATCAGCGACAGAATTTAGTATTTCAAATAAACGGATAATCATCCATCCAGACTTTGAAAATCCAGTCGAAATAGAGAGAAGTGATAAGGCTAAATTATTCCAATGTGGATTGAGGTATGAAGTTGGCTCTTTTCTTAGAGAGATGAAAGCAAAGAAATTGAATTTAGGAATTAGTTTGTTTCTAAGACCAGAATTGGAAATTTTACGCTCTATTCCAGGTCAATTCGGTATTGACCCGATAAAGTCTTCAGAATTTTCTACTAATATTGGAATAGGAATGACGGTCTTATCTCAAATATCAAAAAGGATTTTTTTGGAAATGAAATTTTATCCTAGTTATGAATTATTCAATAGTAAAAATGTTAGGTTGGAAAGTCCAATTTATTACCAGGGTAGAGCAGACTTCGAAAGGGTTGAAAGTAGTGATAGAAAAAATTTAGAGGCAATGATAAGTGTAAAGTACGCAATTAAAGTTCCGCATAAAAAGGGGAGGAAAATGAGATTTTAATCTATTGTAAATCGTATACTAGTCCTTTTTTCAGGATCATGAAAAACAACCCTCTACGTATACTCCTCCTTTTGTTTACTTCTTTTATAGGGGCTAAGTTATTTTACATCATGTTGACCTTCTTCTTGGATTTAGGTAATTACATGCTCTTGCCTCTATTTGCGATATTATCTATTCTGGTTTTTATTTTCCCAATTAAGTTTGAGCCTAAGGAGGCCTATTCGTTTGTACGAGCAGTATTACTGTGGATGTTTGGAGTATTGATATTCCTGACTTTCTATGGGATCTATCATCTTGCTCATAACCATTCTAAAGTTGTTTTAAAGACTGCGTTTTACTGGGATTACGGATTGAAGATCGACTTTAGAGAAAACGGTACGTATAGAGCGGAGAATGAGGACTGGGTAGTGGGAGAGGTGAGTTACGGAAATTACGAGATAGTAAAGGATACTATTGTTTGCAGAGATTTACGATTTGGAAGTATTCCCTTAAAGCCACGACTTTGGCTTTCTCAAGATTCTACAAAGCTGATTATGGAACTACAGGGGGCGGTAAAAGGAATTTCTGGAGCAGAAATGGATATAGTCTTTAATACGTTATTTTAATCTAGCACTGACTATCGTCATAGCATCACACCATGTACGACTTCAGTTTCTGATACAGATCACTAGGGTTAAAGGGTTTACTGATATGCCCGTTCATACCAAATTTTTTGACATTGTTTTTAACGTCCATGGCTGCTGAGGCCGATAGGGCATAGATGGGGATAGATTGATTGTGCGTATTTTTAGATGATCGTATGGCGACAGATGCATCATATCCGTTCATGATGGGCATTTGTAGATCCATAAGAATAATGTTGTAGTTTTTGGCCTCAGCCATTTCTACCGCGATCGCTCCATTTTCTGCAATGTCAAAATCGATTTCCCATTTTTTAAAAAATCGTTTGATCACCATGATATTCATTTTATGATCTTCGGCAACGAGGACTTTTAATCCATGTAATCCAGAGAAAGAAGGAATCGTATTGCTGTATTGCGGCTTTAATCCGGCAAACTGTTTACTGGTTTCTAGACATAGATCAAAGCTAAAGGTAGTTCCCTTATTTAAGGTGCTTTCCACTTTAAGGTCCGTATCCATTAGTGCCAACAGTTTTTTACATATGGCTAGTCCTAACCCAGTACCTCCGTATTTACGTGTGGTATTAGAGTTGGCTTGGGTAAAAGACTCAAAGATGGTCTCAAGTTTGTCTTTTGGAATTCCGATTCCGGTATCGATTACCTCAAACTGTAAATGTATTTTGTCCTCTACTTTTTTAATCACTTCGATATCCAAGATGACTTTTCCTTCTTCTGTAAACTTGATGGCATTATTTACCAGATTAGTCAATACTTGAGAGAGACGCATACTGTCTCCCTTCATCACATCGGGGAGGGCATCGTCTTTTTTGATGCGGAATCGTATTTGTTTTTCTTCAGCCTTTTGTTGGAAAGTACTCTGTAATCCATTGAGGATATGGGTAAAGCTAAAGTCAGCACTTTCTAATTCCAGTAATCCCGATTCTATTTTATTGAAGTCTAAGATATCATTTATCAGGCCGAGTAAATGCTCAGAAGAGTATTTCAGAGCATTGAGATTTTCGAGTTGTTCTTCTTTAGGGTCTTCCATCAGTAAGAGATGACTGATCCCGATTACTGCATTGAGTGGTGTTCTGATCTCATGAGACATGGTAGAAAGAAACTCATTTTTTGCTTGATTGGCGTAAGCCTCTTGATCTCTCGATGCGATCAATGCCTCTTCGATTTCTTTTAATTTTGTGATATCTACAATGGTCCCGATCGATCCTTCATATCTACCGTCCTCGTTTACCACTACCTTGAGAGATACCTCTGCCCATTTTAGTTCTTGCATATGATTTGTAAATCTAAAAACTCGCTTAAAGGCTTTGTTGCCGATCTCTTTAAACTCCACATCTCCGAAGATGGTTTTATTGTTTTCATCCTTAAAAAATGCAGAGTAATTTTTGCCTAAGCTATCTGCCACACTGAGCCCCGTCATCTTTTCCCATGCGGTATTGAGATAAGTCCAGTTCCCTTCTAGATCCGTTTCAAAAATGATCTCGTGTATATTATTGACCACTCGGTCGAGCTGACTACTTATGGTCTCTACATTCTGTCTCAACTTGGTATTGGCATCATAGAGCTCTTGCGAACTTTTTTCTACGATGTTTTCGAGGTGAGCGATATCTATATCGAAGTCTTGGTATGCTTTGTTTACGTCAGGGAGTAGGGGTTCTATAAGCTTGAGCTGTTCTTCGTTAAGTTCGAGTTTTTTTAATTGACGTTTGAGTAATCTGTGCAACTTCATTATTCTGCGAATGTAGTGATTGTCATCGTCTGATTATGTAGAGCACATGGTGTAAATTTATTAAATGGGGCAATCTCACCATAGGAGTAAAACCCTGTGGTGTGTACCTGTTTTCCGAGTACCTCATTGACGACTTCTACTTCTTCCTCTACGAGTTGCTTGAGTACGAGACGTCTACCCACACAACTGACGAGTATGGCCAGTTGGCAATCGGTCTCTATAATACCTCTTGTGATTTTAGCAGATTCTTCGGCACCGTTGATTAGTCTATCTATATTGGCTTTCATAAGGCGTACATAGGCTCCCTCACGGATGTTTCCAGCAAATGTGAGTGATTGTTCTTCTTCGCTCACTGCGAGTATGGTACGCACAACAGGGGTCTTATTGGTCTCATCCCTCATGCTTAGTGGAAAGAGTAATCCGGAACCAGGAAGGTCTTTGGCTTTGTCCCCTAAGAAGGATTTATATAATTCTAGAGCAGGTTGCCCGTCGAGTTCGTAAAGTACATTGTCTTTAGACTTGGTCACGAGACGTTCTACTCCGAAACTGTCCCATCCTCCTTGTGATCCAAATCCTATTTTTAATTTCTCTCCATACAATCCGAGGGCGACTATCTTGTTTGAAGCGATCGTCTCATTTGCGATCACAAATGTTTCTCCAAAATCTGAACCATCTCCTGCTAGTCCTCCTGTAATGCTTACTTTTTCGGATAAATCTGCATGCAGTCCTTTGACCAGATCTGCACCGTTTACGTTGAGTCCATCGCTCAGTACGATGATATGTCTGAGATCATCCGCTTTGAGCCCTTCGCTTATTTGCTCACCGGCTTTTTCGCTATTTCCATTGGCTGTAGCCAAATCATATGATAGTAATTTTATTTTGGTATCCTCAAACTTCACGGCAGTCATGGATATGGTCTCATCAGAAACTACGTCACCCATGATCTCTCCTGCGGTAGAGCAGCCCATGATGGCCGCATCTCCGTAACGATCATTTAGGTTTTTGATTACCTTTTCTTTTCCTTCAAATAGCGGGGAGACAAAAAGTAAGATCAGATCAGGTGTAAAGCCGAGTTCCATAGACTCTATTTCATTACTTTCTTTAATACTAGACTGATAGATATTCATATAATAAGATGCTTATGTTAGTAAAGCGTGTAGGTAAAGGATATCCTAATATACCGTGTGATGGATAAAAAGAGACGAAATTAGAAAACATGCTCTCTGAGTCAATAAGACAAGTAGCTTACAATATACCCTATGCTTCATGAATTATTTTATTAAAGAACTACTCGACTGTGACTTATTCAGAATTCTAATGCCCTTCTTTCAACAACTCCGGAAAGGCTTTCTGAAAACGTTTTAATCTAGGAACGGATACTGCTCTAACATATCCTTGATTTGGGTTTCTTTTTTCGAAGTCTTGGTGGTATTCTTCCGCTTCAAAGAATGTCGTAAAGGGTATGATGTCAGTAACGATCGGATCGTTAAAGACATTTGCAGCCTCTAGTGAGTTTCTATAGTTTTCAGCGATCAGTTTTTCTTGATCATTTTGATAGTAGATGGCAGATCTATATTGGTATCCTGCATCTGGTCCTTGTCTATTAAGGGTAGTTGGATCCCCTGAGGCAAAGAATACCTTGATCAGTGTCTCATAGGAGATTTCTGCTGAATTGTAATAAACTAACACTGCTTCTACATGTGCAGTGCTTCCAGCTGATACACGATCATAGCGGGCATTTTCCTCTTTCCCTTCGGCATAACCAGATACAACCTCCTCGACTCCCTTGAGTGACTCGTAGATGGCCTCTACACACCAGAAGCATCCACTGGCTAGGTATGCTTTGCTCAGTCCTTCTAAATCTTGGGTGGCCTGAGCTTTAGTTGTGTTGTTATCAGAACTGGTCTTGGCTGTAGTAGCTGTATTGCAGGAGCTCTGTAACATAAATAGTACGAGGATTAGAGCATACAAGGGATTCATCTGGTAGATTTTAAAGGTCAAAAAAAAATAAAGTCTATCTGGCCTTAGGTCTTCTTCTTTTTCCTCCTGGTCTCATCATCATTCCTTTATTTCTACGACCGGCCATCGTACTAGCAACCTTGTTTTGGCCAGAGTGTTTAAG
>CALDEN010000167.1 GCA_937942405.1 uncultured Saprospiraceae bacterium | reverse complement strand
ATCTATAAGTGATGTAGAGCAGATTGCCTTTACCTTAGATGTAGATAATTTCTCCTCTGGTCTGTACATCCTGAAGGCAGAATTTGAGGAAGGATATAGAACGCTTCGTTTTGTAAAGGACTAGAATTTTTTAAGCTTCCCGTTCTATTTTGGCTTTAAGCCAAAAAAAAGCCTGTCCCAAAAAGAAGAATCATTCTAACGTTTTGAGACAAGCTCTTTATGTTTTATTTAATTAGCGATTAGTTACTACTCACCATATTGACATCCATTGTCGGATATGGTATACCGATACCTTGAGCATCGAATTGTTTTTTTACGTTTTCTTGCATATAGAATAATACATCCCAGTAGTGATCAGGATGACAGAATGGTCTAGTAGCTAGATCTACAGAACTGTCACCTAGATTAGCGACGACTACACCCTGTGCAGGTTCTTTAAGTATGTGAGGACACAGTTCTCCGACTTCTAGGATTACCTTACGGGCTTTATCGATGTCATCTCCATATCCGATACCATAAGTAAGTTCTACACCTACTAGTCCTTCTCCAGATACATTGGTTATGTCATTTCCAGTTACATTGCCATTGGCGATGATGATTCTTTTATTGTCTAATGTTTTGAGGACCGTGTTAAAAGCATTAATGCCATCTACGGTACCCATGGTCTGATTGCCTCCTATTTTTACAAGATCTCCGACCTTATAGGGTTTAAATATCATGAGTAATACACCTGCTGCTGCATGCCCGAGTGTTCCGTTAAGTGCCATACCGACACCTACCATCAATGCACTGAATATGGCAATAAAAGATGTCGTATTGATCCCGAACATCGCCGCTACAGAGAGTAAGAGCATCACCTTGAGTAACATGCTGATGATCGATGATATAAATGTGGCTAGTGTCAGATCGGTGCCAGATTTAGCCATTCCTTTTTTGGCGAAACTCACTATTCGAGCAATTATCCAAAAACCGACGATCAGAGTTACTAAGGCTAGAGCGATCTTAGGAGCGTAATCCATCGCCATGCCTGAGTACTTTGTAATTAGTTTGCTTGCATCCATCTAAAGTAAATTTTAAGGGTTAGAAAAAAATAATAATACTATTATGACATAGCTGGCTATAGTAGATAAGCGATGCTTATATTATCTTAACATATAGAACCATAGAAATGTATAACAGAGTGAGCAAAGATATAAAAAAGGCGATCACCTTAAATTCGAGCTTCTATAGCGACAAGGATAGCTGGGATAAAATTAAAGAAGTGGTCTTTGCAAAACAATGGCAGTACATCGGTGATCGAGATCGATTTTTTAGAGGCCCAGAAAACGTAGTGCCTTTATGGATATTGGAAAATTATCTAGATGAGCCGGTCTTGTTGGTACAGGAGGGAGATGAGTTAAAGTGTATTTCTAATGTCTGTACACATCGAGGCTTTGTCATGATCGATCATCCACAGAAGCTCAAGACGATCAATTGTGCCTATCATGGAAGGAGATTTGGTCTAGATGGTCAGTTCCAGTTTATGCCTGAGTTTAAAGATGCAGAAGATTTTCCTAGACCCTGTGATCATCTGCATCGGTTGCCGCTTAAATCATGGAGGCAATTTTTATTTACCGCTCTCGAACCGAGTGTAGATTTTAATCAAGTACATAGACGGCTAGAAGAGCGGTTGTATTTTTTGCCATTTGAGGATTTTCAGCATGATTCCTCATTGGATAAGACCTACAATGTGCATTGTCACTGGGCATTGTATTGTGATAATTATTTAGAGGGTTTTCATATTCCGTTTGTACATAATGATCTCAATAGTATCATCGACTATGGTCAGTATACGACGGAGTGCTATGATCAGCTGGTTTTGCAGATCGGATATTCAGACGGTTCTGGATTTAGTTTTGACTTACCAGAGGGGCATCCTGATTATGGCAAGCATGTAACAGCTTATTATTATTGGATATATCCCAACATGATGCTCAACGTGTATCCATGGGGTGTACAACTCAATATTGTAAAACCGGTTACGCCTGATTTTACGAAAGTGGAGTTTATCTACTACATCCACGATCGAGAGATATTTGACCTCATGCAAGGGGATAAGTTGGCTGAGAAGACTGAGCGGGAAGATGAGTATGTGGTAGAATCCGTTCATCGGGGACTGAAATCCAGGTTCTACACCACTGGTCGATTTTCGCCTAAGCGAGAAAAAGGTGTGCATTATTTCCATCAGTTGTTACAAACGGCAATGGATACGGAATAACATGGGTAGTGGGACAGCTAGAATCGAGTCTAGACTATTCTTCTTTAATAATAAACTGTTTTTTTATCCCTTCGTCCAGGGAGATAAAAGTTTCTGTTCGGGCGATGCCATCGATGGATTGGATATGCTCACTCAGTAGATCCATCAGATCCATATTGTCACGAGCATGTATTTTGGCAAATATGGAATAGTTACCCGTCGTAAAATGAGCCTCTACGATCTGTGGTATTTTATTCAGAGCAGCCAGGACTTGTTGATAATCTTTGGCTTTTTCGAGGAAGATTCCGATGTAGGCAGTAGTCCGATATCCGATCGCTTTAATATCCATAATACTGGCATATCCCTGTATGACTCCAGCCTCTTCCATCTTATCTATACGCTGCTGTATAGCGACATTAGAGATGTCTAGTCCTTTGGCCATTTGGGTAATACTGGTCCGACCATCAGTGCTTAGAGCATTTAAAATTTGAATATCTAGAGCGTCCATGATTTAAATATTTAACTATAATTGGCAATATTAATTAAATTATTTAATTTTATTGCATCGTTTAATTAAAAAAGGATCTCATTATGTGTGGAATAGTTGGAATTTTTAAGTTAAAGCAATCTGTAGAAGAGCTAAAACCGGAGTTATTAAAGATGTCTAAAAG
>CALDEN010000166.1 GCA_937942405.1 uncultured Saprospiraceae bacterium | reverse complement strand
GCTTCATCGAGGGTCCACTCATACTTAGTACATACATCCATGATCCTTGCTCGTTGTGTGACGAGCTCATAATCGGACGAGCTTTCAAATAGTCTTCCATTTGCGAGGGGAGACCATATCATCGGGTGGATCTTGTTTTTTTGACAAAAGTCAAAGGTGCCATCTAAATAGGGGTCTAGATGTAGGAGTGATGCTTCTACCTGATTAGTCACGATAGGAGATATGGAGTGGATCATATCCATCTGAGATGGGGTAAAATTGGATACGCCGAAGTCTCGTATTTTTCCTGACGTTTTGAGCTCATCGATTGCCGATGCGATTTCTAAGCCATGCATGATCGGGCTCGGTCTATGGATCAGTAATAGATCTATATAATCTGTCTTGAGGTTTTTTAGTGAGGTATCGACTGCATTTATGATATACTCTTTTTGAGTATTGTATGATTTTACTTCCTCTGTAGATCGAGGATAACGGATGCCACATTTAGTGATCAGTTCTATATCTGACCTCTTTACAGAGCTATTACGTATAGCCTCTCCCCACAGAGCCTCGGTCGTATATCCTCCATAGATATCGGCATGGTCAAAGGAGGTGACCCCTAGATCGATACAGCCATCGATAAGCGTAGCTACTTCAGATGGTTTATAATCTGCTCCCCATACACCCCAGTTCATAACGCCTGCTACGATCTGCGAGAGATGTGGTCCATCTGGGGATAGCTGTATTTTCATAGTGGAGAGATTAAAGTATGTTGATCGTTTTTAATAGTGTGTTTTTATGGGCTCTACTGATCGGGATGACTTTCTTTTCGATGACTAGTGTGTTATCTTCTATGTCTTTTACCTTGTCGAGATTGACGATATAGGATCGATGTACTTTGAGGAATCGAGGATAATTGAGTTTTTCGTCGATGGCTTTGAGTGCTCCATATATTACATGTACGCCCATACCGTCAGTGATTACTTTTACATAATCTCCTACATTTTCAAAATACATGATCGAGTCATAGGGTAGACGTATGAGTTTGCCATCGACCTTTACATAGAGTTCGTTAGCAGAAGAGCTGCCTGCGACTTTCTGAATTTTGTTTTCGTTAAATATAGCCTTGTCTACGGCAGATGTAAACCTAGGCATAGCGATCGGCTTTGCCAGGAAGTCGGTTACTTCATATTCAAAGGCATCGTACGCATATTCCTTATTACTCGTTGTGATTACGATGTGCGGCATATAGGGGAGCTTATCGATCAGTTCTAGTCCTGATAAGCCTGGCATCTCCACATCCAGAAAAACCAGATCGATCTCTTCCGATTCGATTACTTTAAGAGCGGCTTCTGCAGATTCTACGACATCTTTTAATTCGAGATGTTCGTTTCTTTCTGCTAATCGTTGCAATGATTTTCTAGCCAGTATCTCATCATCTACGATAAGTGTTTTTAGTTTCATCTTTTATCATTTTGGGTGAGGAAATGCTGGACTATTCCTTTTTCCTTTTTTATCTCCGAGATGAGCTCATCTACTTTTCCAGTAATTGTTTTTATTTCTGAAAACACAGACTCCTCATTATTTTTTGCACTCTTTTCTAGATGTTCAAATTCTTTACTGATTTCTGGGGCTCCTACCATCGTAAAAGTGGGTTTGATTTTATGCAAGAGTCCTGCGACTTCTGTAAATGATTTATTGGTAGAATTTTCATGGATCAGTTCCATTTCAGACGGGATGATGGATAAAAACGTGTCGATAATGTCTAGGTAATATTCTAAGTCATCGCCATAGTTTTCTTCTAGATAGGTAAAATCTAGTTTTCGACTAAACTGGAATGCACCTAAAGACCCTGCGTCCTGATCTGTAGTTTCTGTCGGCACCGTTGAGTCAGTATTAGGTAAGTGTTTTATAATGACTTCTGACAGTTGTTTTGGATTGAATGGTTTAGATAGAAAATCATCCATGCCTGAGTCGAGTGCATTTTGTTTTTTGGACAGTAGGGTAGAAGCAGTCAGAGCGATTATCGGAGTAGTAAAATTTGGATTTCCTTCCTGTCTAATTTTGGCTGTGGATTCGTAACCGTTCATGATAGGCATCTGGAAATCCATAAAGATCATCGCGTACTTATTTTCTAGAGTCATCTCCCATCCTTCTTTTCCGTTATGAGCGAGATGATAGTCAAATCGCCATTTTTCCAGCAATTTAGTAATGTACTTTTGGTTCATCGGATTATCCTCTACCACGAGTACAGGGAGATCGACTTTGGAAAATTCGATTTTCTTATCGAGATGAGCTTGCACCTTTCCGATTTCTATATCTGTTTTTTCTAGACTGAGGTCAAAGTAAAACTTAGTACCTACTCCCTCTTGGCTATTTACTTTGATCTCGGAATCGAGTAATCCGATCAGCTTCCGAGTAATGGCTAGTCCTAGTCCGGTGCCACCATATTCTTGTCTAATCTCTGAACTGGCCTGCTTAAACTGCTCAAATATTTTTTCTAATTGTGATGGGCTCATTCCCATACCTGTATCTTCTACGGCTAGTTCTATGTTCAGATGTTTATCAGTACTTTCTTTTTCCGTAAGGTAGATGATGATATGACCATGGCTGGTAAACTTTTCTGCGTTACCGAGCAGATTCATTAATATCTGATTGAGGATGAGCTCATCACCTACTAGTAGATGCTCCTGTTTAAAGTTAGTTACGGTTTTTATGGATACATTTTTCTCTTCTAGCTTTAGAGCAAATGTTCGTTCTAGATTGTTGATCAGTTTTAGTAGATCGAATGGTTTATGTTGCAGCTCTAGTTTTCCAGCATCTATTTTGGATAGATCTAGTACATCTGAGATAAGGTTTTGCAGTACGTTAGCAGAGATGCTTAGGATGTCGAGATACTCAGTCTCATCTGGATTCAGCGTGGCATCTTGTAAGAGGTGAGACATTCCTATGATCGCATTTAGCGGGGTCCGCATTTCATGACTCATATTTGCAAGAAATTCTGCTTCTGCTTTCTGTGCGTTCTCTGCTATAAATCGAGCTTCTTTTATTTCTGCGGTTAGTTTTTTTGTGGCAGTGTTATCATAGTGTATTCCTATGGAACCGATGATATTTCCATATGGATCATGGAAAGGTGCTCCACTGACGATGACATCTACGAGCGATCCATCTTTTCGACGTATTTTGGATTCATAGACTTCCGACTTATTTTCTAGTCGAGTTTCATTTCGCTTTTTGGCTGCAGCTATTTCCTCTTCTGAATTTAAAAAAGTAGTTTCTGCATTTTTGCCGATAAGTTCCTCTTCGGTATATCCGACCATCTGACAGAATCGAGGATAAGGTTTAATTATATTACCATCATTATCTACCTCTAATAGACCGAGTTCCATGTTTTCCATGATACTTCGGTATTTCAGTTCGCTTTTCTGCAATTTATTTTGAGCGAGTAGGAGTTCGGATTCTGTAATTTTTCTTTTGGTAATATCTCTTGCGAGAACCGTAAAACTGGCAATACCTTGCTCATCTTTGATGATTTTTACATTTTGGCCCAGCCATAAGGTAGTGCCCATTTTTGTAATTATCGGAAACTCGTAATAGGTTTTGTTTTTGGAATTATTAAGTACATCTAAGTAGAAGCCTTGCACTTTTTCTTTGTAATCATCTCTGATTACTTTGATAAAGCTTTCACCTATTATTTCCTGTTCTGTATAACCGGTATTTTGTAATCCTGCAGGATTTACAAAACTGAAGTTTCCATTACTATCGATATTATAAATAATGTCATCCGCAGTTTCTACGATGCTGCGATATCTTTTTTCGCTTTGACGTAGTTGTAGTGTTCTGTTTTTGACAAGAGATTCTAATGATTGATTGACTTCGTAAAGCTCTTTGGCTTTCGATTCAAGAATCGACTCAGCCTGTTTTCTAGCTGCTCGTTCTCTTTCTAGTCTTCTTTTTAATATTTCAATCTCTTTGGACAAGTGCTACTGTTTAGTGATCGTAAAAGTGACTTTACTTCCGTCTTCGGTAACGTTTTCCATAATGACCTCTGCAGGTTCTTTATAGAATTCCATCGTTTTTTCTATGAGGCCATAAGCTAAGTGACCCATGCTTCTTTCAGACTCATAGTGGAGTTTTATAACCTTGTCTCCTTCTCTTTCTGAGCTAAAAGAGGGTAGTTGTGCATTGGGATAGAGCTTCTTTACTTCTACGTGTATATATTTTTCTATAGATTCTAGAAAGTCAAAAGAATTATCTGCTGCTTTAAAAAATCCACTATAGTTTGTAGCAAAGGTAGAGTGTAGATATCCTCCAAATGCTCTAAGTAAGTCTGCAATAGGTACCTCTGTCTTTTTATGCAGATTTATAACATGTTCTACGATTTCTTCATGCGGATATGCACCGATGGCAGTATAGACTCCATTGGATTCCGATGTACTCATTTCTATTAAATCATCCACCATATCATAGCCAAATTTTGACTCAACCATTTCAAAAAACTCTGTAAATACTACTCCTAACATATTATATATTTATTTAATGTGTAAATAAAGAGAAAATCGTACCAAAAAACGTGTCAAAGCTACCAATTATCGAAATACATGAAATATTGAACGTATCCTATCGAAATTGCATCCATAATGTAAGACACAAATACTGGTAACAACACTATAAATAAGTTGGTACTATTCAAAGATATAAAGTGTGATGACTTTGTTAATGGGTAAGGGTCTCTGATGTGATGACAGAGGCCCTTCTATTTTTTATGTTTTTAGTGTAGACATATATTTATGGCTCACTTTGATCGATTCTAGTGGAGAGAAGTTGCGACAGTCGTCTTGCTCTACATAGAAAAACTGCATTCCCGACTCTTGCTTTTTGTCGAATATCTGCTTCCAGTCGATCGTCCCATTTCCGACTTCTGTAAAGAAGGAATCTTCTGCATCCATATCTTTTACATGCCATAGACTGAATCGCTGTGCATGGTTCTTAAAGTAGCGAAGTGCATCGGCTCCTCCTTTTTTTATCCAGTATAAATCCAGCTCAAAATCTACTTTGTCTGCATCTGTTTCATTTAATAGTACATCATAGCCTTTTTGACCATCGATGTCTTTAAATTCAAAATCATGATTGTGATATGCATACTGTAGACCATATTCTTTGGCGGTCTCTCCACATTTATTACTTAGTTCTGCTAGGCGTTTGTACGTATCGATCGTGCCGTCATCCTGGAACCATGGGCAGACAACATACTGTACACCTAGTCTTGCATGATCCTCACAGACTGCTTCCCAGTTAGTACTCATCGTACGTGTAGCATCTGGAGTATTCCATCCTAGTGGTACATGTGCAGATCTCATTTTGAGTCCGATATCAGAAAGTTGCTTTTTAAACTCATCTACTGACATATTGTAAAACAAGCCTTCATTATAACCTGCATTTTCGACATCTGTATATCCGATC
>CALDEN010000165.1 GCA_937942405.1 uncultured Saprospiraceae bacterium | reverse complement strand
AGATGGATTTCATCGTACACCTTCAGAAATAGAAAAAGAAGGAAATCTTTTGCAGCAGTCTGCTGGTGCTAGCCTATCTTATTATAAAAAGGCATTCAATTTCGGCTTTAATGTTCTGTATAATCAATTTGACAAATCATTGGTCAGAGACGATGAGCCGTATAATCTATATCGTTTTGAAGGAGATCGACTTTTAAACACGAGCATAGACTATACGTATAAATGGCAAAACTTACACTTCTTTGGAGAGACTGCTAGAAGTGATAATGGAGGCATGGCTACCCTCAATGGTTTACTGATAGGCATGGATAGAAAAATAGATGTTTCTTTTCTATATCGAAATCTAGCCAAAGATTATCAAGTACTCAACGGCAATGCCTTTGGAGAAACATTCGGAGCGAGTAACGAACAAGGATTTTACACGGGTCTCATCATACGACCATTTAAGTCTCTTACCATTAGTAGTTATTTTGATCTATGGAATCATCCATGGCTGCGATTTAGTCAAGATGCACCGAACAGTGGTAAAGAGTTTTTGATCAATGTCAATTACTACAAAAAGCGGAAATTTAATTTATATGTTCAATATAAATATGAGACTAAACAGCAGAATAGTCCTATAGACTTCCGTATCGATAAATTGTCATTTTTTGATATTCATCGTGTGCGATTACATTTTGATCACTCACTGAGTAAAACATTGAGACTCCGTAATAGAATAGAATACGCTCATCATAATGAGATCGGTAAAAGCTCCACTGGATATTTGATATTCCAAGACATCATCTATAAGCCCATCGAATCACCGATTTCCTTTACGGCTAGGTATGCATTATTTGACACCTATGACAGCGATTCACGGATTTATGCATTTGAGAACGATCTGATTTACGAATTTTACATCCCACAGTTTAACGGCAGAGGAAGACGGTATTATATAAATCTGAGATATGATTTAAGCAGTGCGGTAACGTTTGAATTCAGATATGCCCAGACGTATCTGGACTTTAAAAGAGAGACAGATGGGAGTATAGAAAATCCACTAAGTTTTGGAAGCGGGAATACGGAGATCATCAGCCCTAAGCAAACAGATCTTAAAGCACAAATACGTTTTAGATTTTAACTAGGAAGATATTATTTCCTTTTCTGTCCACGAGTTTTGGGCTTACCATACTTCTGCTTCATAAGATCGACGTACCTCACTTTATTGTTTACCTTTTTGTTCTTATCTAGCTTTTCATGAAATGCAGGACCTGAAGGTTTATGTTCTTTTATTTTATGGTTATAAGGAATATGCTCCACTACTATTTCCAATGGAATGAGCTCATCAGAGGATTCATACCCCTCGGGTAAGTCTAGATTTACAATCTTATAATCCATCAGTTTTTCAATCTCAGCTCTCAATCCTTTTTCTCCATCAGAAATAAAAGATATTGCCTCTCCCATTCTTTCGGCTCGACCGGTCCTCCCGATCCGATGTATATATCGCTCTGTCTCATTGGGTAAATCAAAATTTACAACATGTGAAACCTCTAGCACATCTAACCCACGTGCTATAATATCTGTTGTCACTAAGATGCGATTCTCCCCTGCCTGAAACTTATTGACAGCATCGAATCGATTGTTTTGAGATTTAGAGGAATGTATAATTCCGACTGTGTTTTCAAAAGGAACAAGCAAACGTTCGTATAAGGCATCTGCCATCTTTTTTGTGGACACAAAAACCAATACTCTATTCATTTCTTCATGCGTATTAAGCATGAGTTCTAGTAGGTTTGCTTTAGAGTTAAAATTGGGAACACTGTAAGCGACTTGATTTATATTTTTGAGCGGAGCACCAGACGGAGCCGCTTCTATAGTTGTATATAGCTCTGTAAACATGGCGATGAGAGCCTTTACTTCCTCTGGTACTGTTGCCGAGAACATTAAATTCTGACGTCTTTGTGGCAGAAACTCCGTAATCTCTTTTAACTGGGTTCTGAATCCTAGATTAAGCATTTCGTCTACCTCATCGATTATGAGTCTCTTAATCATCTTGGTTTTGAGCACTCCATCTTTCATCAGATCCAGTAATCTTCCCGGTGTACCTACTACTATATCTAGTCCTCGATCTACGGCATTTTTGTGGGTCTTAATATTAGTCCCTCCATATACGCCAGCTACCTCTACAGACATATACTCAGTCAACTTTTCCACTTCCTGAACAATCTGTGCTACTAACTCTCTAGTGGGTACAATGATAAGTATTTGAGGAAAAGGACTTTTATCGAATTTCCACAATCTTAGAACTGGAAGCAAGAATGCATAGGTTTTTCCTGTTCCCGTCTGAGCTATACCTAGGACATCTTTACCACTCATTAAAGTGGAAAAAGTCTTTTCCTGTATCGTTGTAGGAACAGAAATCTCTAAATCCTCCAAAGCATTATGCAATGCATTTCCGAGATTGTAATCTTTAAAGGGCATTTTTCCAGACAATGAAACTTTGTTTAATAGTTGACAAATTGACTTATTCCTAGGTCACAGTACGCTCAAAAGTAGCCCGATTATGTTAAAAAACTGACAAGATCAAATAAGCTTTTACTTTTGTATAAGAATGATCAAACTATGTATTCAGTTATTGCCTGAATATCGAAGAGTTAAATGATCACATTTAATTGAGATTATAACACCCTTAATTAGTGATCGGAGGGTCGAATAGTATTCGACCCTTTTTTATTTAAGTAATCTTTTTTTGGCCTTTTCCAGTTCTGAAGCCGTAATAATACCTTCCTGATGTAATCGGGCGAGGTCTTTGAGTTTGTCTACGATATCTCTTTCTTCATTGTCAGTATCCGCATTTTCTGATTTATTTTCATCAACGACTCCTTCCGCATTCATCTTTTTAGCAAGATCCTGACCTTTTTTAAACTGTTCATTATAGTAGTCTTTGAGCCGATCTGGATTAAAATCTAAGAACGTACCTCCGCT
>CALDEN010000164.1 GCA_937942405.1 uncultured Saprospiraceae bacterium | reverse complement strand
TGGTGTAGGTGTATATGAGACGACTCCGAATTCATTGGGAAAGAAGACATATACAGCATCAGCTTCTATTAAAAATCCAGTTACTGGAGAGGTAAAAAGCTTCAAGAAAGAATTTTCTTACGAGGTAGGAGAGAGATCAGTTTCTGTATCGCCACTTAAGATGAACGTTTTCTACATCGGTGTAGATAACCCAGTAGCGGTAACTGCGGCGGGTGTAGCTTCTAATGAAATTAAAGTTTCTATGGGTGGTGCAGGTGGAGGATCCATCAATAAGTCAGGTGGTAACTATAACGTAGTCGTTAAAACGCCAACCAAAAAGAATGAATTTGCAAAGATAAATATCTCAGCTCCAGGCTTGAGTGAGTCTAGAGAATTTAGAGTAAAAAGAATTCCTGATCCTATACCGAAATTGGGTAAAGACAGAGGTGGTGCGATGCCTTCTGGACAGTTTAAAGCTCAGCCAGGGGTATTCCCAGTACTAGAAGGATTTGATTTTGATGCTAAATGTAACATTACGGAGTTTGTAGTAGTTAGAGCTCCTAAGAGACAAGATGTAGAGATCAAAAGAAATGCTTCAGGAAGATATACTGGTGAGGTAGCTGCTTTAATTAAAAAAGCAAAAGCAGGAGACAGATACTTCTTTGAAAATATTAAATGTAAATGTCCAGGTGATGCAGCTGCTAGAAACATCGGACAGATGGTATTTAATATCAAATAACATATTTAGATTATTAGCTTAAAAAGCATATTATGAAATCGATTAAAGTTCTATTTTTCTTAACCTTAATTTCATTCTTTGTTCAGGATGTATATGGCCAGGCTCCTGAGTTGGATCAAGGTGATAGACCTGAATCTTATGAGCCTTCAGAAGAGACCTATATAGATGGGATCGTAAAGAAAAGACTCATTCAAGAAAAGCATATTCTCGATTACGAACATGTTCGTGAGGCAGATTTGGCTTGGGAAAGAAGAATATGGAGAATCATCGACGTTAGAGAGAAAATGAATCTTCCATTTGCTTACCCAGAAAAACCTCTTTTTGATGTCTTTAGAGAAATGGCAGAAAACGGAGAGATTATGGTGTTCAGCGATGAGGGTTTTAAAGAGCCATTATCAATGGAAGACCTAACGGCTAAGTTGAACAGAATCGATACGTTTACTACGTTTGATTATGATACCTACGAGGAAACTATTCAGATCGCTGAAAGTCCAGTAAATGCAGAAGATGTTAAAAGGTACAGAGTAAAAGAAATTTGGTACTTTGATGAGGAAACGTCTACAATGAAAAACAGAATTATAGGAATATCTCCTATACGTGATGTGTATGACGACGAGACTGGAGAGTTTAAATATCCTGAGCCTTTATTCTGGATATACTATCCAGAAGCTAGAAAAGGACTTGCAAAGCACAAAGTGTACAATGAGTACAATGAAATAGCTCCGATGACATGGTTTGATTTATTTGAATCACGAATGTTTTCTAGTTATATCTTCAAAGCGAGTAATGTACTAGATTTAAGGCTTACTGATATCTATCAAGGATATGAGACTGCTGGAATCGATATGCTTTTAGAAGGAGAGAAGATCAAAGCAGAGTTGTTTAATTTCGAACATGATCTTTGGACTTACTAGTTTAGTTCAAAGCTTGAAATATAAAGAGGCGGTACTTGTAAAAGTATCGTCTTTTTTGTTTTTTGTATTGACGTGAAATATTGAACAGATAAGCTTTAGGGTTTTAACATATTTTTTTTGCTACCTCTAATTGGATAAATGCAATACAGGATATGATAATAATCTCACCCAATAGATAAATAAATCCTAAAGGCCTAAGTAAGGGAAAGTGATAAACCGCAAACCCTATGGATACCAGAATGTACCACAAATTAGCAATAGCTATAAGCCGTAAATGAAAAGCGGCTTTAGCATCGTTAAGCTGCATGTAGCAGTAGATATCGTAAAGAATAAATAGTATGGGAATAGCAGCGAGTACATATAAGCTAGATACGGGTATTCCTATATACTCTTGAAAATTAACCAACACTATACCCAAAAATAAAGATGATATCAAAGCCCCTATACCATCGACGATAAAGAGCTTCTTGTAATCATGAGAGAAAAAATCTATATTCTTTGAGAATAGCATGTAATACCATTTTAATATTTAAAACTTCACCAGTGATTATGGTATGATGCCGATATATAATCCTATTGTTGACCTTGCTTGACATCCTTTACAAGATAGAGCTCATAAGCCAGATACAAAAACACGATTCCATACTCTATCCATTGGATCAGGAAGATTTCTTTGTATTCTGCATAGCTATAATTGATATAACTAAGCATAATCAAGCCACTCCAAAGGATGATAAATCGGAATGACGTAAAAACACTGAGCACTAATGGGAGAGCTAAGTACCAAGGATGTACTGTTGTGGATAAGAAGTAATAGGCTGTAATGCTATAGAAGCAAGCATGGATAAGATTGATCATGTTCTTTGGCCGCTGAGCCAAATACCATCTCAGCATCAATATTACTGTCCCTAATGCCATAACAGGTCCCAAGTAGCGTATGAGGTTGTAGCCTGATATCCACTTGCCTAGCGTCCTTAAAAGAAGGTATATACCTCCATTAAACTCAAATTTCCCAAAATATAAATCTAGACTCTGCCCAAAGTTAGAAAGCTCTAGACCTAGAAGGATCGGAGTAAAAAGTAAAACAAGGCACAGCGAAAAAAATAGAATATAGTTTTTTGCATGTGAGTTATACTTCCAGAAAAAAGGAATAAACATCAATGGAAGCATCTTAGCCGATACGCCTAATGCGATGGCTGCTGAACTCCAATATGTTTTGGCTCTAGCCAAAGTATAAATCCCTAGCAAAACAAAAAACACAGTCAATGCTTCAAAATGAAGATTCCCGACTAACTCAATAATTATCAGCGGATTGAGGGCATAAATGAGGGCTTTATTTCTATCTAGTCCGAGATGTACAAGGATTCTAGAAATTAAGAATAGAGAACCTACCTCTGCTGCAAACATAAATAGTTTCATTATCACACTCGATCCATACCATCCGATATCTCCGATGGTCCCTAGGTAGAATATAAGCTGGGATAGCGGAGGATAGACCGTGTAGTAGTCTGGCGAATTAAGTTCATGATATAGTGCAGGGGTGTTCCCAGGTATTCCTTGAGTTAAGAGTTCCGACGGTAGTAGGCTGTAGGGATTTATTCCGGCATGTATACAGTTGCCATCCCAGATAAATCGATAGATATCATCGGATAGATTAGGGAAACTAAATACCAGTAACAGTCTGACTAAAATGGCTGTAACTATAGCTGGGTACAGAGGAAAATCTTGCCCTTTACTTAAAATAAACGCATAAGAAAGAAACGAGATCCCAAAAAGAGATATAAGTATCGCAAAGTCCGACTGCTGAGGCAATATCCCAGCAAGGACGACACTAATCCCCCAAAGAGCTAGGACTAAGTAGCTATCCCAGAGCGTAACAGTTTTTGAGCTATTTATACTTCAGATGTTTTACAGAATAGAAAAATATAAATCCATAACCCAAAGTAAGGAAGAAATGGAATACAAAGAAACTTCCATCTTCTATTACAAAACCTGCAATCAGAGCAAATAAGAAGTAGAGCGTCAGAAATCCTTCCATGATGATCCCTTTATTTAATCGGATGTCTAGATAATTTTTATTTAAAAACGAGTCTGATTTTCCTTCTAGCTTATACTTAGGAGTACGTATAAATGCACTTTTCTTTCCGAGGAACCCTTGCATGACTGCGAGTGAATTATGAAATGCCAGACCCATAGATATAGCCAGGAACAATGGGAAGATCAGAATAAATTTGAATACTTTCCACAGACGGTTTTCCTCTTCCCAGTTTGTAAATACATTGGCCTGGAGGTACACAAATACGAGTGATACCAAGCTTATAAGGAATATCATCAGATTATCCATGTCGATCCCGATCGGTGTGATCAGGAAAAGCAATGGAACGCTGAATACTCCGATGATAAATACACATAAAAAGACAGAGCTGGCTAGTAGATGAGCAGAGCCATGCAATTTTTGGTGTAAAGGAAGATCTGATTTCCAAACCGTAGGGAGCATTTTACGAGCGGTTTCTGCACCTCCTTTCATCCATCTATGTTGCTGTGATTTAAGGCCATGCATCTCTGCAGGGAGTTCCGCAGGGGCACCGATATCTTCCAGAAAAGCGATTTTCCAGCCTTTGATCTGTGCTCTATAGCTGAGATCTAAATCTTCGGTCAGGGTATCTGCCTCCCATCCACCAGCGTCTTCGATGGTTTTTTTACGCCATAGTCCAGCCGTACCGTTAAATTGTAATAGTAAATTACCCGATTCTCTCCCTTGCTGCTCTATGGTAAAGTGCACATTCAATTGGAACGCTTGTAATCGAGTAAGTAGGGAGTAATCTTTGTTGATATGTTCCCATCTGGTCTGCACCACTCCGATTTCTGGATTATTAAAATACGGAACGGTCTTCCTCAAGAAGTCCTTGTATGGCAAGAAATCAGCATCAAAAATGGCAATGAGATCGCCTGATGCTTTAGGAGTGGCTGCTTTGAGGGCTCCTGCCTTATATCCACTGCGATCCTTCCGTGTAATGAGCTCTATATTGAATCCTTTTGCCTTATATTCTGCTACTTTTCTACGGCTGATATCGACGGTCTCATCTGTCGAATCATCGAGTATATGCACTTCTAACTTTTCCTTTGGGTAGTCGAGAAGCATGATGTTATCGATAAGACGTTCAGTAACATATTGCTCATTGTATATGGGTAATTGTACAGTCACGAGCGGAGACTCATCGTTGCTCAGAGCAGTAGGTTTATCTAATTTATCTCTCTTCCAGTGATGCATTTTGTAATGAACCAATAGATGAAACTGGACCAGACAATACAAAGTCACATAGACCAAAGCCACTATATAAATCCAAAAAATGATATTTCCCAGTACTACGATCATATGAGTTTAAATATGGTCCAAAGTATTTTATGTCCTGCAAGAAAAGTCCCTCTTATGGTACCAGAAACCTTAGATACACCGATTCTTTTCCGGTATTTGACGGGTATTTCTGTGCATTTTAGTTTTTGTTTGGCAGCTTTTACTTGCATCTCTACTGTCCATCCAAAGTTTTTATCCACCATATTTATGGCTATGAGTTGATCGTATTTAATGGCTCTAAACGGGCCCAAATCCGAAAACTCATAGTTGTAGATCATCTTTATCAGCGTCGTCGCCAGCCAATTGCCGAACACTTGCTGTGGCATCATCGCTCCTTTTTCTAACTCTCCAGTCGTCCTAGATCCGATCACCAGATCATAGTCTTCTTCCACAATAGGTCGAGCGATATCTATCAGTTCCTCAGGAAAGTCAGAATAATCACCATCCAAGAATACAACTATATCTGGTTTTACTTCTAGATCCTTCAGATACTGTATCCCACGTAAGCAAGCATTTCCATATCCTGGAAGGGGTTGATCCAGAACGATAGCCCCAGCATGAGCTGCTCTTGCCGCAGTATTATCCGTACTGGCATTGTTGCAGACGAGTATATTACGTACATAATCCTTAGGAATATCATTTACCACACTTTGGATAGACTCATCCTCGTTATATGCAGGTATGATTACGTCGATAATTGTTTTATCAAATGCCAATGTGAGATTAAACTGATAGTTCTCAAAAGTAGTACATTAGCGATTATTCCATATGTTTTAATGCAGACAATAATATCAAATAACGATTATTCCTTCAAAGACCTAAAAGGGCTTTTTTATGTACTAATAGTGATCACTATAGGCTTATCGTCCTGTAGAAATGATCGGTATTTTGAAGGCATGACAGAATTGAGCTATTCCGTGGATACATTGAGATTTGACACGGTCTTTACAGAGCTCGGATCGGCCACTCGATTTGTCAAAGTATTTAACACAGAGTCTGAAAACATACTGATTAACAACATCAGTCTGGAAAAAGGAGCTCAGAGTTTTTTCAGGATGAATGTAGATGGTGCTTCTGGTAAAACGATAGATGAGGTAGTGATCGCACCGAGGGATAGTCTTTATATATTTGTGGAGGTCACGATAGATCCCAATAATCCGCTTTCTGTCAGTCCGTTTATCATAGAGGATAAAATACTGCTTAATATTAATGGTTCCGAGCAGCAGGTCTATTTAGAGGCTTGGGGCCAAAATGCAAATTATATTCCCAGTAAGAATGCCCCTGGTGCCATAACATTATTGCCATGTACAAATGGGGAGACAATCTGGAATGATCCTAAGCCTTATGTGATTTACGGTATCCTTTTTATTGATGATTGTAAGCTGACCATCGCACCGGGGACACGGATATATGTACATGGAGGTGTCGTGAGCAGTGATGATCTCGGAGTCTACAATGATGGACTTTTACTCTTTGGAGAAAATGGAAGTATAAATGCCATCGGCACAGTGCAGGATACTATCGTATTCCAAGGCGATCGACTAGAAGCTCCATTTCAGGATGATAGCGGCCAGTGGCAGGGGCTGAGGTTTCTATCTCAGAGTAGAGGTAATTTTATCGATCACACGACGATCAAGAACTCCATTTTCGGCTTATGGTTGGATTCTTTGGCTGTAGCCAAAGTAGAACACACTAAAATATACAATACCAGTAGCGTAGGAGTTGTAAACTTACATGCAGAGATGACGATGAATAATTCGCTCATACACAGCAATGGAAGTCATGCCGTCCAGTGTACTTATGGAGGGGATTACACCTTTGATTACTGTACGATCGCATCATATGGCAATGATAAGGAAGCCATAAGATTAGATAATTACCTGTGTAGAGACGCGTTCTGTTTTGAAGTATCCGCTAATCCGCTAAGCATCTCTATGACCAATACAATAATAGCCGGATCACAAAGCGATGAAATCTTTATGGATGACATTACGGATGGTGCTCCGGGTATGTACAATTATAGTTTCCGCAATACCATCGTACGAGTCGACACTTTATTAGAGTCAGGAGGATTTACAAATTTCTTTGAGAATTGTATCGACTGCATCGATCTAAATACGGCAGATAATGATACCCTCTTTGTAGATATCGATAATGAAGACTATCATTTAGATACGATGTCTGTTGCTGAGACTCGTGCTCTTCCCATCACATCTCTAAGCGATGATCTAGATGGTAAAGTTCGAGATAGTGCTACTCCAGATATAGGTTGTTACGAATTTCAGCAGTAGGAGAGGGGAGTGAGATACGTTCATTTTCATGATCTAGATTATTATCTCCTAAAGACATCGTTCATTTATTAGAATAAGATTAATGTCAGAATCAATCAATAGAATAAGGATTCTTTCCATATCCGTTTGCATGTTTCTCACCTCTTCTAAACCATAAAACAAGTAGTACAGGTATGCAGAGATATGGTAAGAATACAGAGAATGCTAACCAGCCCGTCAAATTAAGGTCATGCAATCTTTTGATGGTAGCATAGATCTGCAATACACTTAGTAGGATA
>CALDEN010000163.1 GCA_937942405.1 uncultured Saprospiraceae bacterium | reverse complement strand
TCTTGTTTAATTTCCAGTGGCATCTCTGTAATGACCTCATCATAACAATCCACATAATATCTCCGATAATTAGACAATAGATAACGCAGATACATGATGCTGCCTGAGTATTGTATTTCTTGAACTTCGGTTTTGATACATGTCAGGTAAGAAATAAAATTACAGGTTCCTTCATCAGTGATGCCGTAGCCATGAGCCATTTCATGAGCCATTGTAGAAGCCCAAGTAATGGGATGCAATCCTGCATCGATATGTCCCTCCATCGCATATGGAATATAGATTCCCGCTGTAGAAAACCGCAATAGTAATCCTTCTGGATATAAAAAACGAACTCGTACTCTTCCTGCAACCGGAATATTCCATTGATTCAATAAATCCTCTTGTACGATCCGTAATCGATTTTCGGTATCAGTCGGAAAACTATAGGCCGTAGGCCGGAATTCAAGAACTTTTTTTAATACCATATCGATCTCCTCAGCCAAATAGCTTTCTGTGATATCTTGGTTTTTAAGTTCTAATCTTTTGGTCAGTCCGATGTCTTTATAGTTACATCCCCACAGTAAATAGAAAAGAGCATAAGGAAAGACGATCCATTTAACGACTCTGAAAACTCCATCTCTCCAATTTAAAGCTTTAAAACCTTTAAAGAATCTGTAGATCGCCCATAGCAGGAGTATGAAAACCAAGTATACACTAGGAAACGGTAGGTATCCCAATGTATAATCATATACTAGACGGAGACTTTGAAAGATCCCTCTGAGATATAAATTATCGTAAAGACTATGGTTTGCACCAAAATAATTATGGAAAAGCATTACCACAATAAAAAAAACAGGAAGATCCTCTACCCATCTCCAGTAATCAATTTTTTCGTTTTTAGAATCCA
The DNA here is from genome assembly GCA_937942405.1 of uncultured Saprospiraceae bacterium. Taxonomy (GTDB): domain Bacteria; phylum Bacteroidota; class Bacteroidia; order Chitinophagales; family Saprospiraceae; genus JAHDHU01. The sequence goes on along the minus strand of CALDEN010000163.1, from coordinate 1,889 downwards.
TAATATCCGCTAGAAGACAGTATAAGCCTATATTTGCAACTTTTACTACAAAGACGGCGTTAATAGTTTTAGAATTTAAAAATATAAAAAATGGCATTCGAATTTACAGATACAAACTTTCAAGAATCAGCTTTAACTGGAGATAAATTAAGTGTAGTTGATTTTTGGGCAGAATGGTGTGGACCTTGTCGATTAGTAGGTCCAGTTATCGAGGAACTCGCTAAAGATTATGATGGTAAAGCAACTATTGGAAAATTAGACGTGGATAGCAATCCTGAAGTCTCTATGAAATATGGAGTACGAAGTATCCCGACTATCCTATTTATCAAAAACGGAGAAGTGGTCGATAAGCACGTAGGAACAGCAACTAAAGCTACTCTAGAGCAGAAAATGGCTGCACACTTATAAACACAGAAGAAAGATTTATAAAATATCTTAGGCTCCTTCTCTTTTTAGAGTAGGAGCTTTTTAATTTTGGAACAAGCATAAACAGTCAATATGAGTTTCTTTGACAATTACGACTTAAAACAGCTAAACAATCTAGAATTACTGGCTAAACAGGTAGTAGAAGGTTTTATAATCGGTCTACACAAAAGTCCCTTTCATGGATTCTCAGTAGAGTTTGCGGAACATCGGGTATATAATCCTGGTGAATCAACCAAAAACATAGATTGGAAAGTTTTTGGGCGAACAGATAAGATGTTTGTCAAAAAATTTGAGGAAGAGACCAATCTAAGATGTCAGATCGTCATAGATACGTCCTCATCGATGTACTTTCCCAACTATAAAGAAGGCGAGCAAATTAATAAACTACAGTTTTCATCATTGGCCGCAGCCTCGTTAATGAATCTTTTGAGAAAGCAAAGAGACGCTTTCGGTTTAAGCACATTTGACAATGCAGTAAATATGCATACCAAAGCAAAGTCCAGCACGACTCATTATCGCTTACTGCTTTCTAACCTAGATAAACTCATCCACGATCCTCAGAAAAAGAAAACCACTAGTGCGACTGCAGCCCTGCATCAAATTGCAGACAATGTCCATAAACGATCGATGGTGGTGATCTTCAGCGATATGTTTGAGGATAGAGAAAAACAAGAAGAGCTGTTCTCTGCCTTGCAACACTTAAAACACAATAAACACGAAGTCGTACTGTTCCATGTACTGGATAAATCAAAAGAAGTAGATTTTGACTATCAAAATAGACCTTATCTTTTTGAAGATTTAGAGACGGGAGAACAAGTAAAACTGCAGTCCAATCAAGTGAAGGAATTCTATCAAGAAAAAGTACTTGCCTATCAGGAAGCACTAAAAATGAAGTGTCTACAATATAAAATAGACTACTATGAAGCCGATATAAACAAAGGCTTCAACACGGTCTTACAATCTTATATGGTCAAACGAAATAAAATGAACTAGCCGATGATTAAGCTATCCAAAATATCCACAAAAGCCCCAGAAAACATAACAAAAGAGCAAGCCAAGGCCAAACTCGCTGTAATGGCCAAAGAAATCGGTGAGCTATTGCAGACCATGTATGCCGAGGGAAAAAACAGCCTACTCATCGTACTGCAAGGGATGGATTCCAGCGGGAAAGATGGATCGGTTAAAAAAGTATTTGCCAAATCGAGTCCAGTAAATATTAGCGTCAAGTCATTTAAAAAACCGAGTGATATAGTATTTGCCCATGATTTCCTATGGAGATGTCATCAATTGGCTCCAGCCAAAGGACATGTACAGATCTTTGTGCGATCACATTATGAAGACATCCTTATACAACGTGTCCAGAAATGGATTACTCCAAAAAGAGTGTCTAATCGGATGAAAGCCATCAATGCTTTTGAAGAATTACTCAAAGAAGACAATAACACCACTATACTCAAATTTTA
>CALDEN010000162.1 GCA_937942405.1 uncultured Saprospiraceae bacterium | reverse complement strand
TTTTTTCTTTTTCTTGTCGTCCTCATCTTCCTCTTTGATCCGTACGTTATCACCTTCTTCTAGTCTCTTGGATATGGCAGAGTAGGGACCACTGACGACCTCATCACCCAGTTCTAGTCCAGATTCGATAATGATAAATTCGTCATCTTGGATGCCGGTAATTATTTTAACCATTTTGACCGTATCGGCACTTTTTACAAAAACCACTTCATCGAATTCATCAGTGGTATCTCCGTTTTCATCTTCCTGCTCTCTCGTAGTTACGGCTTGGATAGGGATGCTTAATACACCTTCTTTGGATTCCGTATAGATATCTACAGATGCAGACATTCCTGGCCTGAATGGATACTTAGCCGCCATCATGTTATAAGATAATGGGTCGATTCTCACCTTTACGATAAAATTCGTTACCTGATCGGAGTTCAGAGCGGTCATCGAACCGATATTGGATGCCGAGTTTGCGATTTCTGTGACAGTTCCTTTAAATTTCTTTTCAAGATAGGCATCTACTTCGATGTCTACTTTATCTCCCACGACTACTTTGAGGATATCGTTTTCGCTTACGTCTACTTGTACCTCCATGGCATTGAGATTAGCGACTCGCATCATTTCAGTACCTGCCATCTGTATGGTTCCTACTACTCGTTCTCCTTGCTCTACGGATAGGCTAGATACGATTCCACTTGCAGGAGCTTTGATCGTAGTTCTGTTAAGTGAAGTTTTAAATTCTTTAAGAGATGCCTGAGCAGACTTTACCGTAAACTCAGAACCTTGCTTACTCTGTCTAGCAGATTCTATCGATGCTTCAGAAGCCCTAATATTGGCCTCCAGACCTTTCAATGTTGCAGCACTCTGCTCATATTCTACCTGAGAGATAACTCCATCATCCTTAAGTTGCTTATTCCGAGCATGTATGGTCTTGGCATTTTCCAGCTGAGCGACGATCTGCTCTTTCTGGGCTATGCTACTTTGTATCTGTGACTCACTGATGGCGATCTGAGATCTAGAACTGTTGAGTCCTGCTTCTGCACGTTCTACCTGAGATACATAGGCTTCAGGGTCTATTTTGGCGAGTACTTGTCCGACGACTACACTATCTCCTTCTTCGACGAGTAGTTTTACGATCTCTCCTGATACATCTGAGCTGATCTTTATCTCTTTTTCTGGAAATACCTTTCCACTTGCTGACACTGTTTCGTTGATCGTTCTTTTCTTTACTTCTTCGATGGTTACCTCTTCTCCTTTGGGCTTATTTTTAGACTTTAGATATCCGAGTACGGACATGATGACTACAGCTGCTAGCAGTACCCAGATGAGCCACTTACGGTTTTTCTTTTCCTTTTTCTTCTTAGTCATATTAGTTAAGTTTTAAGGGGTAACCCATGTAAAAATCGATCACTTTAGATTTAAAGATATAGTCAAAGCGGGCGATAATTAGATTTACCTGTGCGATGTCTAGTTGGTTTTTTGATGTTACATAATCATAGGTGTTTATAGAACCTAGATTGTATCTTTTTTCTGCATTGGCGTAAGCCGCCTGAGTTGCTTCTACACTTTTTTTGGCTGCAGCCAATTGTTTTTTAGCGGCTCTAGCATCAGATAATGCTTGCTGGACATTGACCTTTAGATTGTCTTTGAGCTGCTCATTAGTCAGTGCTACATTGGCAATATTTAGACGAGCACGTTCTACATTGTTTTTATTTATATGGTTATTATAGATCGGTACGTTGAGACTGACTCCTGCACCTATAGATAGGTTGTCGTTGAGTTGAGAGAGATACGGATTATCCTCGATCAGCGGTATGCTCTGCTCGATACCGATGGTCGTCGGCACATTGTTAAACAAGATATTTACATCTTGGTACTGCAGTTCTGTGCCGTTTACTTTGATTCCTCGATTAGAGTAGGTGGTTCCTAAACTCCCAAAAGCAGATAGGCTAGGCTTCAGTGCGGACTCTGCTATTTCTAGTCCTACCTCGGCACTCTGTAGATCTAGTGTAGCCGCTTTTATATTGGGCTGAGTAGTGAGGGCAGACTTGTAGACATCACTAAAGCTGAGTACATCGACATCTGTAGAGATCGGTATATCTGTAGCTGGAGTCTCAACGCTGATTTCTGTATCTACGTCGAGACGCAAGAGTTGTTTTAGATTAAGGATCGCAGTAGCGATTGCATTTTCATTACTGATCATGTTTTGCTCATTGGTAGCGATCTGTGCTTCTAGAGTGAGACGATCATTGGCAGGAACTGAACCCGCACTGATCAGTTTTTCTAGTTGAGCCAATTGTTGCTTGGTCAGTTCGTTTTGATTGGCGGTGATTTTCTGATTTTCTTGAGCAAATAGGACACTTAGATACGCATTGGCGACGAGTAGGGAGATGTCTCTCTGGGTCTGTGAGATATCATATCCTGCAGCTTTTTGATTGATCTCGGCTTGTCGGATTGCATTTTTGAGTCTGCCTCCATTGTATAGTAATATTCCAGATTGGAGGGAGATATTGTTAGAAAAAAAAGCTTCTGTGCTGAAAGCATTGGTAACGGGATCGATGGTTCGCCCAAAGTTAGCGTTGAATCCTACGCCACCATTGAGGTTAGGGTAGCGAGCATGTATGGCGTCGTCGGTGCTGAGCTCAGTCATGCGAGCAGACATCTTGAGCTGTTCGATGGTGATATTGTTATCTAGAGCATACTGTACGCACTTTTCTAATGTCCAGGTTTCTTGGGCAGAGATGGATATAACTGATAAAAGTGCAAAACCTAATGTAATTAATAATGTAAATAGTGATTGCCGCATAGTATTTCCTATATGGCGTAAAGTTAAAAGCAAATATGGTGTAGCTATAAATATTTATATAAAGTATCCTCAGATAGCGATGAATTAACCCAAAAACAGGGTTTTGTTTCTATTAATGTTGATAAAGGTGTATCCTAATTTTATAAGCTACAGGCTACGGTAGTTTTTATTCGACATTTAGATCTTGTCTCTCGACCAAAAAATCAAAAGTTAATTCATATAAGCCTTTTCCATCTATTACGCCATTCCAAGCTCCATGCCCAGCGGGTTGACCATTTGGTTGCATTATTGTTGCCAGTGTATTATGAATACCCAGAGAGTCGTAAATGCTTTGCAGTTCGAGAGCTTCTTCATAAGGAGTAAGGGGATCATCAGCAGTACCATGAGCCATGAATAATTCAGGATCATTTGAGTCGTATCTATCATATCGTTCCAAGTTATAAACACCCTCATACACGTCTAGTTTTATATTGGAACCCCAGAAATAAACCATACTTTTTACATTATATGTGTCATTTAGGTTTGTGGTGGAAAGTGTAGGATCGTCCGCAATAGAAATTTCGTCCCTGAAGTCTTCATGATTTGATATGCCTAAGGCTATTGTAGTGATCGCTCCCGCTGAGGCTCCACCCACTGTGATAAAGTCAGTATTTATGTTGTACGTATTTGCGTTAGCGACTATCCAGCGTAGAGCTGCTTTTGCATCTCTTTGGGACAAGTACATCGCTATGGCTTGCTGAACCTGATCTGAGCTCTCAGCTCCTTCAAAGGTATTTTCGATCCATTCTGGTGGGGCCATTCCTTTGTAATACGTCAGCAATTCCTCAGGGCTCATTCCTTGTATAACTCCTAGTTCCTCTGTCGTTCTGTAGTCTATAGAAACAAAAACCCATCCTCTTGAGGCGTAGTAATTGGCCATCTCTACGATTTCAGGTTTGTGTTTTATTCCCCCTGTAAATCCACCTCCATGGATAAACATAAAAACAGGTCTATTCTCAGAGGCATTATCAGGATAGTAGACATCTAGTTTTAAAGGGATTGCATAGGGTATAGTACTGGTATTATCATGACTGAGCCCCTCAGCAAAAGTGATATCTTCCTCTACTGAGACCGTAAAAGTAGATTCAGATTGAACGATTGGCGATTCTACAGTGTCGTCTTCTCCACAGGCAGTAAGCACTAAGACAGAAAAAATGAATAGATACGCGATTTTATGCATGACCCGATTTTACGTTGATATATATGACTTTTCTTTATTAGCCAGTTTTTTTGACATGTAAGATATAATAGATCTTTGTTTTTTTAAATTAACCGCTATCAAAACTCATTAGAATTCAAAACTGATATTCCGATCAGTTGGTCATAGCGTTCATACCGCGTACTGTAGTAGATTAGGATGAGATAGTCGTTCTCGGTTTCGTAGTAGGAACCTTGCATCCAGTCGAGATCCATCACTTCTTTTTCACTATTCCATACGCCGAACATATAGTCATAATAGCCTTGCTTAAACTTGATCTCGGTAACATAGGCTTCTCGCTGCGAGCTATAGGACATACGTACCTCATCGCTAGGCTGATAGTTATTGAATCCACCTAATACATAGACCTCATCTTCGAGTTTGGGAGATTTGAGTATAAAGATGACATTGGCGTAGTCGGCACCGATGTATGGAAACTTGCTATCATTGGAATACATTACAAAGTCCCCGTTGGCATCATTACGGCTTAGATATCTTTTAGTACGACGGGACTCTTGGAGTTCTAATAAAACATCGTTGCTTTCTTGGTTAAGTTCTATCGTATTTACTCCGATACCCGTGGATCTGAGGCTACGTATATCGAGGCTTCTGTATTCTTTTAAAGCAGGAAATACGATATGATCATTGTAATCAAATACGAGTTTTTCTCGGTTTATAAATTTTGGCTTTAAGCCAAAGATCGCATTGTCCCATCTATAATTTTGGAGCACGACTCCTGTAATTGTAGTCATAGGGTCCTGTAGGTCGATATTTTTAAAGTCTACTTCAAAGTCAAATTCCTGATGAGTATCGTACTTAGAAACATCTGATGGCCTTAAGTACTGGCTCGTCACTTGGACTTGTTTGTCGACGACCATAAATCGCTGTGTGAGGATAGGGAAAGTTTCATTACCTGATTCTTCATAAACTACCAGTATATAGTTTCCTGAGATCGTCCACTTCAGATCATCATTAGGCAGGGAGAGAGCATAATGAGTGTAGTCCATATAGGTATTGATCGAAAACTCGACACTGTCTAGCTCTTCCATCGTAAAGCCGTCGATATACTCCATATTATCTAGCTCAGATGGCTCCCAGTTACGGTCACAGTGGATGATATCATAGACATAATCTCTCGTATCTGCACTCGTATCATCGAAACGTAAAATGAGTTGTGCACTAGAGTTGAGATTGATGATCGGCTTAGAAAGTTCTGCTGATCCGAGCCCGAAATCTACACTTTTGATGTATGGGACGTAGACATAATTATCATACACGATGTCCTCATTTTGGCTGTAGCCAAAGAAGCTTAACAAGGCAAAAAAGACAACACAACTTAATCTCATATTATTTAGACGATTAGAAGGAAAGAATGGTATATGCTAAATTAAATAAAACTTAGATAGAGGTCATTATTCTTCAAGTCAGAGGGTATTACAGTAGATATCGGCTAGTTTAGCTTTTAAAAGAATCAAGATTCCCCAATACATAAGCTCACACTAAAGATCGAGCTAAAAACGATAGGCTAGGGATAATTTAAGATCTAGGAATATCCTGTTTTTTAAATTAGTGTTGAGCGAGCTTGTAGCTTCTAGTAATTCTGCATCAGGAGGGACTTCTATGATTTCAGAAGTTCTATTGCCTCTTCCCAAAGCAAAGCCGCCTTCTATAAAAAAATGCTCTGACAAAACACCCGAAAAACCAGTGTTGACAAAGGCATTGATTACATCATGCACTTTCTTGTAATCCATCTCTTGACGGTAGTCATCGTCAAATCTAGAAAAGAATCCATGATATGCATCTGTATATCCATAAGCCTGTAAGCCCGCTCCGACGTATATAAAATCTATGGGATAGAATTTTAATGTAACGCGATTAAGCCATTCACTTCTTAAAGAAGGAAGTCTAGCTAGCTCATATTCGATCGCAATCAGGTCCTTAAATCTCATACCTAGAAGACCATGATATGCCGTATGGGCAGAAACATAGGATATTCCGGTTCCGATGTAGGCAAACGTAAAGGAATCTGTTTTTTGACTGCTAGTGTCTATTAGATCCTGTGACTTTAAGCTGATGACACCCAACGTAAGCGTACAGAGTAGAAGTAATTGTTTCATGTTATAAGTCTATACTACTTAATAACTTAATGTCTTCAAGATCAGTGTAATCGTATTGTAATAACCGATCTTCTGCGACGACTTGTAATAAGCCATTTTTAACAATCAAATCGTAAGAGTCAAAGCCATCAAAATGATACATCTCTACAGGACTAGAGGGAGTAGAAACGTCATATATTTTTAACCCATTAAAACCATCACACACAAATAATGTGTTTTCATCTTTGCCTAATCCCTTTGGGTCTTCCATCTCGGTAGTATTAATGAGTATCGGATTTTCTAAGTCCGTTATGTCAAATACACGTAACTGATTGATTAATTCAGTCCTGCAAATGTTAGAAACACTAGCTCTTAAGGTCACATAGGCATAATTTCCATCAGCGATTATGGGATCTATCCATAGGCATGCTAAATCGCTTTCGATAAATCCGATATTATGTTCTTGTTCGGTGACAGGAGTAGGTATACCGGTTTCTGTGTTTATATCGAAGATGTAAAAACGGCTTGCAGAACCTACAAATAGACTTCCATTATTGATAAAAATGGATTCAATGTCATAGGCAAGTATCTGGGTATCGATTTCCTTTATGTTTTCTTTATCAGCAATATTTAGGGTAGTGATCTCATTACCTACGATGCCATATAAGAAGTCCCCTTGGATGATTATCTGAGAGTAAGAACCGTTAGTTCCTGACGAAGATTGAGGATTCTGTGATGTAGGACTTAATGTCGATTCTGCACAACTAGTGAAGATTAAAAAGCCTATAATTCCGAGTATAAATTTGTTCATAATTTTGTTTTTAGTCTCTCCAACATTGAGGGTCAAATAATTCTGCTTCTTCCCATTTTACAATTATACCCATAGATAAATCCGGGCATTCAAACGATCCCGAATAGCCAGGAGGTGATGCATTTTGAGAAGTAAGTGGATAGAAATCTTCAATCGCATTTATAATACTGATGTCTGACGGATTGGAAATATCTATGAGTAAAAGCTCTGTCCAGAAATTAACAAACAATATATTATCATCTATGGTTATCTGACTTACCCCTGGGATAGAAATAAAAGTGATCGTTATCGGGTTGCTTGGATTTGTATTGTTGATGACATGGACTCCAGCTTTATCTTCTACAATGTATATATACGAATTATAAGAAATGATGTTGCCGAGATTTTCAAACGGTCTGATCGGACTGTTTTTGATACTATCTAAACTCGGGATTACATATACTGGTTTTAGTCCGACCACTTCGCGGTCTGCCCCAGGATTTGAAACTTCAAAGCATCCACTAAATAAAAGAAGGAATAAAAGAAGAAATGATATGTTTTTCATTGATGGGTTGTTCTTTGTAATAAATTACTTTTTTATACTGAGTAAACGATGTATAGATGAAATGTGTCTACCGTAAATTTTCATTCTCAATATTTTCTTTAATGGTTTGAAGGTGTACCTCACTGCTGATTGAAGCCATACTGAGCTTATCTTCCATTTCTCTAGAGGTCCTT